>JACQFU010000302.1 GCA_016199905.1 Candidatus Wallbacteria bacterium | reverse complement strand
CGGGAGAAGACGGGCGAATTCCGGTGCCCGTGCCACGGAAGCGTGTTCAACGCCCTGGGCAAAGTGGTGGGAGGCCCCGCCCCGAAGGCGCTCAACCGGCTGGCGCTGAGCCTGGCACCCGACGGCCAGGTGGTGGTCGACACGATGGCCACCGTCGACCCGTCGACCCGGCTGAAGATCTGAGCAGCGGAGGCAATCGATGAATCCGACCGACGAAACGGCAGTCCCCGGCCAGACGCCGCCCCAGGTCCGCGAGTCCGGCGGGATGGGAACGCTCCTGGCCAACCTGCTCGCGGCGCCCTGGGCGTTTCGCGAGTCCGTGCTGCGCCACGGACCGCCCACCTCCGATCGCGCCAAGTCGCAGACGGTGACCAGCAACTTCTTCCTGCACGTGCTGCCGGCGCACCTCCATGTCGACTCGCTCAAGTTCTGGACCACGTGCGGTCTGGGCATCATCACGGGAGTGCTCTTCGGACTGTTGTGCGTGACGGGCATCCTGTTGATGGTCTACTACAAGCCCTCGCTGGATCAGGCCTACGACTCGGTGAAGGACATCGTGTTCGTCGTTCCCAGCGGGCGCTTCATGCGGAACATCCACCGCTGGGCGGCCCACGCGATGGTGGCATTCGTGATCCTGCACATGGCCCGCGTCTTCTTCACCTCCGCCTACAAGCGCCCGCGCGAGTTCAACTGGCTGATCGGGATGGTGCTCTTCGTCCTGACGCTGGGGATGAGCTTCACGGGTTACCTTCTGCCCTGGGACCAGCTGGCTTACTGGGCAATCACGATCGGCGCCAACATCGCCCAGTCGCCACGAGAGTTGACGGATGCGTTGGGTCTCACGAAGCTGCTCGACGTCGGGGGCATGCAAAAGGAATTGCTGCTAGGAGCGCACTACGTCGGGCAAGAGGCGCTCATCCGCTTCTACGTGCTCCACGTGATGGTGCTGCCGCTGGCAACCCTGATCGTGCTGGGGGCCCACATGTGGCGCGTTCGCAAGGACGGCGGCCTGGCGCGGCCCGAGCCGCCCGTGCCCGAATCACCGCCGCCGGTCTCGGTGCGATCGCAGCCCGCGAGCACCAAGAGCTGGGGACTGATGGCCGTGGTCAAGGGCTCCAGCCCGCACGTGGGGAAGGAAATGACCGACGAGGTGCCGGCCTGGCCGGGCGCGCTCTACGCCGTGGCGGCGCTGTCGATGCTGACCGTGGCGGCGACGCTCTTGCTTGGTTATCTCTTCGACGCTCCGCTGAAGGAGCTGGCCGCACCGACCGTGCCCGAGAACCCCGCGAAGGCGCCCTGGTACTTCCTTGGACTGCAGGAGCTGGTGAGCTACTCGGCCTTCATGGGAGGCGTGGGCATCCCGGGCATCGTGGTCTTGGGGTTGTGGCTGATCCCCTACCTCGACCGCGAGAAGGAGGATGCCGGAGTCTGGTTCAGCGGCGCCCGGGGCCGGCGGGTGGCGATCGCAAGCGCCGTCTTCGCGGGCACCTGGACGATCCTGCAGCTCTGGTTCACGGTGCGCTTCGGCTGGCTGCGCGCCTGGTATCCCGAGATTCCGCAGATCGTCATCACGTTCTTCAACCCGGGGACGGTGCTGGTGGCCGTGTACGCGGCCTGGTCGGCCGGGACGGTCCAGCGGACGCGCTCCACCAGGATGGGCGCCATCGCCCTGTTCACGTGCTTCCTGGTGTCGTTTGCGATCCTGACCTACTTCGCGACGGTCCACCGCGGACCGAACTGGAACTTCTACTGGTGGCCCAGCATGTGGCCCCGCCACTGAGGCGACGATGGAAACGGCGACGCTGACACGGCTCAAGATCGTCCTGCTGGTCTCTTCGCTCCTTTGCCTGGGGCTGCTGGCGCTGGCGGCGTTCGAGGAGAACCTGAAAGGGGAGTGGCGCGTTTATCAGGCCAGCTACCAGCGTGCCTTGCTGGCGCGAGCGGCCACCGACGCGGCCCGTGCGACGGCCCAATCGATGCGTCCGCAGATCGGCCAGGTGTTCTTGCCCGACCTGAAACGGATCGACCGCTGCACGAGCTGCCACGCGGGAATCGAAGACCCGTCGATGAAGGGCGAGAAGCAGCCGCTCGCCGCACACCCCGGGACTCTCTTCGCTCACCATCCGCCCGACAAGTTCGGGTGCACAGTCTGTCACGACGGCCAGGGGCGGGCGATCCACGCGGCCGCCGCGCACGGAGAGGTCGAGTTCTGGCCCTATCCGATGCTGCGCGGCAAGGCCGTCTACCGCAGCTGCGGCCGCTGCCACTACGCCAACGATCCCTTCGGCTCGGAGGACGACCTCTATACGCGAGGAGCGACTCCGAAGCCGATCGCCGGCTCCGAGCTGGCCTCGGCCGTGCCGGGCGCCGAGGCGGTCGCGAGGGGAAAATCCATCTTCATCGAAAAAGGTTGTTTGGGCTGCCACAAGTACCGTGGTCGAGGTGGGACGCTGGGCCCCGACATCACCTACGCGGGCGACAAGGAGGCCCACGGCTACGACTTCACGCACGTCGAGGGCGAGCACACGCCCGCCAACTGGCTGATGCAGCACTTCCTGGCGCCCGGGCAAGTCTCCCCCGGATCGTTGATGCCGGACTTCCAGTTGAGCCGGACCCAAGCCGAGGATCTGACCGAGTTCATGCTGAGCCTCCGGCGCAAGTCGATGCCCGCCACCTTCACGCCCGTACCGCCTCGGGAGACGTCGTCTCCAGCGACGGGAAAGCAGCTATTCGGTCTGTTCTGCGCGAGCTGCCACGGCCCCAACGGCCAGGGAAGCACTGTGCGCGAGGTGGTGGCTGCCAGGCGCGCTTCCGGTATCGACACTCCGCGGCAGTTGATGGTGCCCTCGCTGAATCACCCGGACACCCTGGCGGTGGCCAGCGACGACTACTTCCGCCAGATCGTGACCCGCGGCCGGCCGGGCACCGCGATGCCGTCGTGGGGCGTGGCGCAGGGAGGCGGGCTACGGGCCGAAGAGATCGCTCGGATCGTCGGCTACATCCGATCGTGGGAGCCGCCGGCGCCGGATCTGGCGGACATCCGAGCCGATCGCGGCGACGCCCGGACGGGCAAGGTCCTCTACGAGTACCGGTGCGCGAGCTGCCACCGGGCGGGCGGCGAGGGCGGCATCGGGCCGAGCTTGCACTCCAACACGTTCCTGGCGATCGCGAGCGACGAGTTCCTCGCGCGCACCGTCGTGGAGGGGCGTCCCAACACCGCGATGCCGAGCTTCCGCATGCTCAGCTCGCAGCAAATCTCGGACGTGCTGGCGTTCCTGCGGACCTGGCAGCCGCTGCGGAGCAACCGGGGAACCGCGCTGGACCTGGCCCGCGCGCCGGACTCCTCGGAGGCAAGCGCGGCGATCGGCGAGAAGCTCTACCGCAACGACTGCGTGATGTGCCACGGCCCCGCGGGCGAAGGCGACCTGGGGCCGTCCTTGAACACACCGGAGTTTTTGAGTCTGGTTTCGGACGACTACCTCTACGAGACGCTCACTTCGGGGAGACCGGGCACCGGGATGCCTGCCTGGCGCCATCTCACGAGCGCGGACGCGGCCTCGCTCGTCAAGTTCGTCAGGACCTGGCAGAAGACTCCCGCGCGCGCCCAGCCGGCCGAGCTGCCCTTCCGGGGCGACTGGGACGCCGGACGCCTGCTCTACCAGGGCACTTGCGCGGGCTGTCACGGCACCGAGGCGGAGGGCGGCGTGGGGCCGCAGCTCAACAACCCGGTGTTCCTCAGGACGGCCACGGACCCGATGCTCTACGAGTGGATCGCGCACGGCAAGACGGGGACCCCGATGCGCCCCTTCCTCAAGGGCGAGCAAGGCGAGGTGGAGCTGTCGCAGGCACAAGTGCTCAACCTGGTGGCCTTCCTGCGGTCGCTGCAGCGACAGCCGCGCGTAAGCATCGCCCGCTCGCCGCACGGCAGGCCGGAACTGGGGAAGGTGTGGTTCGCGTCGGCCTGCTCGAGCTGCCACGGGACGGCCGGCGAGGGAGCCAGCGGCCCATCGCTCTCCAACCCGGACTTCCTTCGGGCCGCCAGCGACGGCTACCTGATGGGCACCATGGCGCTGGGGCGAGACGGGACCCCGATGCGGTCTGTCAAGAAGGGGCCGCAGTCGATCCTGTCGCTTTCCAGCGATCAGGTCAACGACGTGATCGCCTTCATCCGTTCGTGGGAGAACACGCCTGCGACGAAGGGGATCCCGCACCGCTACGTGGTGCCGTGGGACTACCCGCTGGGCAAGCGCCTCTACAAGGCCAACTGCTCAGGTTGCCACGGCGAGGACGGCAAACCGAGCGGCGATCCGGCGAGCTTCGCGATGTGGGCGCCGTCGCTGAACAACGAGAGTTTCCTGGCCGCCGCGACCGACGGGTTCTTGCAGGCGACGATCGCCCGCGGGCGGACCGGGACGGCGATGCGGCCGTTCGGCGTGGGCGCCCAGGGCGTCGACGAGCTCACGAGCGACGAGATCGACGAGATCGTGGCGTACATCCGGCAGTGGTCGCACGACCCGGCGCGCCCGCGGACGATCCCGGCCGAGCGCAAGGAAGCCGGGCACGTCGAATGAACGAATCCAGACCAGCGAACCAGCACGCATTGTTTCCGAGGGCCGAAGGCCAGGGGCCGAGGGCCGAACGTCGGAGGTCGACAGCATGAAACGAGACAGAGGCTCCACGGACTTCAACCGGCGGGAATTCATGAAGATGGCAAGCACGGTGGGCGTGGCCTGCGCCGCCTGCGAGTTGATGCCCGAGGAGCTGATGGCGGCCACGTCGGAGGCGCCGGAAGTCCAGCCTCCCGGTGTGCGGCTGTTGCAAGCGGCTTGCCCCTACTGCGGCGTCGGGTGCGGCACGCTCATCAAGGAGCAGGACGGAAAGGTGGTCGGGATGGTGCCCGACAAGAAGCACCCGACCAACCGAGGCATCCAGTGCATCAAGGGGCTCAACGCCCACGAGCCGATTTACATCGATCGCCTGGAGAAGGTGCTGATCCGAAAGGACCTCTCCGACCCGCTGCGGGGCCACGTTTCCGCAACGAAGGGCCGATTCGACGACGACGTCTTCCGTGAGGCCAGCTACGAAGAGGCCGAAGAGCTGGTGACCGAGAAGATCTGCGAGATCATCAAGCAGAAAGGCCCCAACGCCATTGGACTCAACGGCTCCGGTCAGTTGACGATGGAGGCGCAGTGGATCGAGAACGTCCTGATGAAGGGCGTGGTCGGGTCGAACTCGATCGAGGCCAACGCCCGGATGTGCATGACGAGCGCGGCCACGGGGTACTTCGCCTCGTATGGGTCCGACGCCCCACCGACCTCCTACGAGGACATCGAGGAGGCCGACCTGATCACGTTCTGGGGGCACAACGCGCGCGAGGCGCACCCGATCCTCTTCTGGCGCGTGGCCGACCACAAGAAGTCGAAGGACATCCCGACGCTGGTGAGCGACCCTCGCCGAACGGGCACCGTGGCCGGACTGGAGGCGATCAACCCGCGCAACAGCTACCACCTGCAGACGCTGAACGGGGACATCAGCTATCATAACGCGATTGCGCACGTGCTGCTGACCAAGTACCCCCAGGCCTGCATGCCCGAGGCTTGGCTGGAGAAGAACACGACGGGCTGGAAGGAGTACGCCGCCGGAGTGAAGGCGCGCTACTCGCCCGCGCAGGTCGTGGAGCGGCTCAAGCTGCTGGACCGGGGCCGGGTGACGGTCGAGTTGATCGAGAAGATCGCCGAGCTGTGGGCCGCCGCGTCGATCAAGGGACGCGAGCGAGGCCGGGGCGGCGTGCTCACCTTCTGGGGCATCGGCTACAACCAGATGCTCCACGGGCAGCACAACACGATCGGGCTCATCAACCTGCACCTGCTAACGGGCAACGTCGGCCGGCCGGGCTGCGGCAGCCACTCGCAGACCGGGCAGCCCAACGCGATGAGCGAGCGCCTGATGGGCGGCTTGACCGGCCGGTTGCCTTTCAACCAGCCCCTCACCAACGACAAGTGGCGCGACCACATCGCCGACTGCTGGCGCGTTCCCAAGGAGCGGCTGCAGCAGACGAGCATCCTGCCGGTGCCCGGGATGGTGGTCGGGATGATGGAGCGGGCGCTGAAGGACGACCTGCTCGCGATGTTCTGGATCTACACGACCCACGTGCACATGGCCGACCTGAACACGCTGGTGCGGCCCGCACTGACGAAGATGTTCGTGCCGATCCAGGAGATTTACCGCCACGCACCGAACAACCTTTACGCCGACGTGATCTTCCCTGCGGCCACCTGGGGCGAATGGACGGGAGGCACCTACATCCAGTCGGAGCGCCGGCTCTACGTGTGCGACGGGACGAAGAACCCGCCCCCCAACTGCCGGCCCGACATGGACATGGCGATCGACAAGGCGATTGCGGTCGGCAAGAAGCTCGGGCTGGACGTCGCGAAGATCTTCCCCTACGAGAAGAAGATCAAGATGGGAAACGGCTTGATGGCCTACGACCCGGAAGATGTTTTCAGGGATATCGTGACGGCCAGCAAGGGCAGCGACGCGGACATGACCGGGATGTTGGCCGTGGAGAAGGAGGACGGGGTCGGGCTCTACGACCAGCTCCGGAGACTGCGCGGGGTGCAGTGGCCGGCGCCGACTCCGGAGATCGCGCGCAAGGGCGGCACGCCTCGACGCTACCTGGGTCAGGAGGGCTGGGCGGGTGCCCCGTACGGCGCGTTCCGCCACCCGGACGGCAAGGCGAAGTTCAAGCTCTGCGAGCAGGACTACACGCACATCAAGGAGATCACGGCCAAGCTGATGACGTTCGGCCACCGCGACCGGCCGGGCCAGGGCCCATTCATCATCGACGAGCTCAAGGATGCGACCTCGCAGAAGCGCAAGAACGTCCTGGAGCTGGCGCGCGACAACGCGCTGACTCCGGAGCTGCCGGACCTGGAGATCTACGACGACCAGACGGCGACCTTGGAGCAGCACAAGGCCAAGGACGTTTACCCGTTCTGGCTGGCGCTGGGCGTGGTCTACGAGCACTTCCACTCCGCCAAGACGATCCGCGGCGCGACGACGTTGAAGCTGGTGCCGGAGATGTACGTCGAGATCAACGCGGACGACGCCAAGCGCTACGGCGTGGCGGACGGCGAGAAGATCCGGCTCGTGACGCGTCGCGGCAGCTTCGAGGCTCGCGCGTCGGTCGGCGTCGACAGCCTGATGCGGCCCGCGCGCACCGAGGTGCCTCCCGGGTTCCTGTTCAGCCCGTGGAACCTCTCGGTGGCCGACAGCGCCGACCCGAAGATCAACCGCTGGCTGGTGAACGCCGTCAGCCACCGGGCCTGGGATCCCGTCAGCGGCCAGTGCGACTACAAGAAGAGCGCTGCACGCATCGAGAAGGTGTAGCGGGATAGGCGATAGCCGGCGGCCCCATGTCCGACAACACCCGACGCGACTTCCTGAAGAACCTTCTGGCCACGGCGGGCGCGGCGGCCGGGTGCGCGGTGCTGGGTGGCGCCGGGGCCAAGCCGGCCACGGGTCAGGCCGACGCCGTCGTGCGGCCGCCCGGGGCGGTTCCAGAGAGCGAGTTTCTGGCGCGCTGTATCCGTTGCCTGCGCTGCGTGGAGGCGTGTCCGAACCAGGCCATCGTGCCGTTGGACGCTTCGGCCGGCCGGGCGCGGGCCTCGACGCCTTCGATCCGCGCCCGGCGGCAGGCCTGCATGCTCTGCAACAAGCAGCAGGGCGACTGGCTGAAGTGCACGGAGGTCTGCCCTAGCGGAGCGCTGCAGAAGGTGCGCAGGGAGCCCGACGAAGTGCTGGCGCGCGTGACGATGGGAACGGCGGTGCTCGACACGTCGCTCTGCTACTCGTACAACGGGTGGACCTGCGGCGCCTGCTACCGGGCCTGCCCGTTCCCGGAGAAGGCGATGAAGATCGGACTGTGGGAGCGGCCCGTGGTCGTGGCCGAGGCGTGCGTCGGGTGCGGACTCTGCGTGCGGACCTGCATCCGCTATCCGCAGGCGATCCGGATCGCGCCGCGGGAGGAGGATCGATGCCGCGTCTGACGAGGCGGCAGGTGCTGGCCGGGTCGGCGAAGCTGGCCGGCTTCGGCGCCGGGGTCGGGCTGGCGCAGTCGCTCTTGAGGCCGGCACGGCCCGGGTATCCCGTGCCCGCGGCGGATGGCCTCAAAGGTGTCGTAAGACCCCCTGGAGCCGTCGAGGAGGAGGCCTTCCTGGCCGCATGCATCCGCTGCTATCGCTGCCAGGACGCCTGCGAGCCCGGCGCGATCCGGATGTTCGCCGAGGGGGCCGGACGCCATCAACACACGCCCTACGTGGACGCGGCCGTCCGAGGGTGCACGCTCTGCATGAAGTGCACGGCTGCCTGCCCCGCGGGCGTGCTCGCCCCGATGCGGCGGCGCGAGCGCGCGCAGGCCCGGATGGCCACGATCGAGCTGAGGGAAGACCTCTGCCTGTCCCACAAGGCCAAGCGCCTCCGGGCCGAACAGTCGCGGCTGCGCGAGGCCGGGCAGCCGGCCACGGAAGCCACGGCCGCCGTCGAGCGGCGCGGCCCTTGCGGCGAGTGCTACATGGTCTGCCCGTTGCGCGAGAAAGCCATCCAGCTCGAACCGGGCTCGTTCTTGGCGCCGGTCGTCTTTCCCGCGAAGTGCGCCGGCTGCGGCCTCTGCGAGGAGATCTGCCGCGCGATCGTGCGCGGAGAGCCCGCGATCCGGGTGGTCCCGACCCGGTGGATGACGTGACGGCCAAGGACAGGGGAGACTGACGACTTGACCGCAAACCAAAAGAGACACGTGCTCGTGCAGGCGGCACGACGGCTGGCGCAGGGGCTGTCGATTGCGCTGGTGCTCTTCCTTGTCTGGCTGTCGCTCTACGCGCACTACCGGGCGACCCGGGCGATCGAGGAGCCGGCGCTCACCGGCGGCTGGCGCGGGCAAGTGTTGCTGGGGCTGCACGCGGCCGTGTCTCGACTGAAGCAGCCGCAGGCGTTCCTGGACGCAAACAAGGGGACGCTCTGGTCGATGCGCGTCGGGGGCGTGGAGGTGACCGACCCGCTCGCAGTCGCCGAGGCAAGCTTGGCCTCGCGGAAGGTGCACTGGCCGCTCGTCGCGGGCGCGATCCTGCCTCTGCTACTGACCCTCTTCTTCGGGCGGGTCTTCTGCAGCTGGATCTGTCCGGCCAACGTGCTGTTCGAGTTGACTGGAAAGCTCCGTTCGGTCCTGTTCTTCCTCGAGATCCCCCCGGCGCAAGTGCAGTTCTCGCGGGCCAACAAGTACGTGCTGCTGGCCGGCGGGCTGTCGGCGGCCGCGGCGATGGGCCTTCCGTTCTTCGCGCTAGTCTATCCGCCAGCCGTTCTGGGCAGGGCGGCGCACGCGTGGATCTTCGGGACGGCTGCGGCCGGCTCCGTGGCCATACTGGGCCTGATCGTGATCTTCGAGCTGTTCGTCTCGCCGCGGTGGTGGTGCCGGACGATGTGCCCGGGCGGCGCTTTCTACGCCCTGCTGGGCGCGTGCAGGTCACTGCGAGTGAGACTGGAGGCGGCGAAGTGCACGGGGTGCAAGGAGTGCTTCCCGGTCTGCGAGGCCGGGCTCAACCCCGTGCGCGAGTCGAGCCTGCTGGAATGCGACAACTGCGGCGCCTGCGTGCGGCACTGCCCCGAGGATGCGCTGAGCTTCCGGGTGAAGGGTCCGACGGGTCTCGTGCTGGCCCTGCTCTTTGCTTGCGCTGCGCCCGCCCCCGCGCACCATATCCTCGGACTGCCGCATTACTCCTACAAGGACAACTATCCGCAGGTGCCGCAACTCGAGTACCCGGCGACCTCCGGACCCTACGACATCCTCCTCATCAACTGTCCCGGCAAGCCCGTCCCCGGCCAGAAGGGCATAGCCGCGCTGTACATCAAGGACCGCAACACCGGGAAGCCCTACGAGAAGCCCCTCTACCTGCGGCTGCTCCAGGAGAGCCTTTTCGGGCAGCCCAGGGAGGTCCTGCCTCGCACCCAGGTCGTCGCTTGCGAGGTGCCCTACAAGCTCGCGATCACCTATCCGGAGGCCGGCGATTACGTGGTCGAGTTGACGTTCGAGGTGGAGGGAAAGCAGGAGACGATCCCGTTTCCCGTCGTGGCCGGAGACCCGGTCCCCGCCGGGTCAATCCTGGCGAGCGCCGGAGGAGCGCTGGTGTTTTTCCTGGTGGTGGTGCGGGCCGTGCGCATCAAGCGGGCGCGCCGCCGCGCCCTTGGAGCCGGCGCCGCCCTCGCCAAGCGAACGATGGAGGCGACGGCTTCGTGAGGCACCGCTGGCGGCGCGTCTTCGCCTTGCTGCTGCCCTATGGCGTGCTCGCGGCGGTTGTGGCCGCCGTGGTCTGGTCGAACCACCCCGGAAGCGCGAAGCTGCCCACTGCACCCGGGGCCGCGAGGGCCGGCGAGCGCGACGTGCTCTGCGGGATGGAGGTCAATGCCGCGTGGGGTCCTGGCGTCGTCTACGAGGGCGAGACGTACTACTTCTGCAGCGACTATTGCAAAGCGGAGTTCGAGAAGGCCCCCGGGAGGCACGCAGGCGAGAAGTGCCTGGTCTGCCGCGCGCGCGTCGCCCCCGATGGAGGCCAGCCCGCGACCTACCTGGGCGTCACCTACCGGCTCTGCTCCGAGGCCCACCGCCGCGACTTCCAGGCCGATCCGGCCGCCCACTTCATGCACCGGATGTGGGGCATCCCGCCCTGGCTCTACTACGCCTCCATCGCCGCGATTCTGCTGGCGTCCTTCCTGGTTTTCGAAGCAGGCTCCGCGACGCGGCCCGCGATCGAGGAGCGAGGGCCGAGAGCCGACCTGTTGCGCCTGGCGCCGGTTCGCGCGCTGTTGCTGTCGCGTCCGGCTCGCGCCGCAGCGCAGGGCTTCTTCGTCGCGGCGTTT
>JACQFU010000301.1 GCA_016199905.1 Candidatus Wallbacteria bacterium | reverse complement strand
GCCTGAGCCACAGCATCCGCGACGTCGATGAGGTGATCCAGCACATCTTGTCGTCTCACGAGGCCGACTCGAAGCTGGAGATCGGCGCTCGCGAGGCCGCTGAAAAGTTCCGGAAGAAGGAGATCCGATTGCTGGACGTGCGGACCGAGGAGGAGTGGCAGCTCGCCCACATCGAAGGGGCCCAGCTCGTGAACGAGCAAGTGGGGCAGGAGATCATGACGCAGTGGGCCAAGGACACGCCCATGGTGCTGCACTGCCACCACGGCATACGGAGCCTCGACGCGGTGTCGTTCCTCATCGGTCACGGTTTCACCAACGTGCGCAGCATGATCGGCGGCATCGACGCCTGGTCGCTCGACGTCGATCAGGCCGTGCCGAGGTACTGAGAAACCGTTGAACGACGATTTCAACAGGCTGGTGCAGGTGGCGAGGGCCGGCGACGCGGCCCGCCGACTGGACGCCGTGCGGCAGCTCTCGGTCCTGGAGGCGCCGGACGCGTTGTCGGTGCTGCAGGCGCTGGCTGCGGCGGACCCGGACAGGACCATTCGCATCGAGGCGTGTCGCGCCGCTCGGGAGCTGCGGACCCGACTCACGGGCGGCACGATGGACGCCGCGTCGAAGACCGGCGTTGGCCCGAGCGCGCTGGCCGAGCGGCTGCGTTCGCCGGAGCCGACGGAGCGCGCCAAGGCCTTGTACGGCTGTTTGCGCTATGAGTCGGAGCGGGTGCTCACGGCCATCCTCGACCTGCTCGAGCGCGAGGCAAGCGCCAAGGTACGGGCCCTGGCCGTCGCCGCGGTCGGTGTACTCGGTTCCTCTTCCGAGATGGAGCCGATGAGGCGATTCCTGCAGGACCCTGACGTCGGCGTTCGAGCGGCCGCCGATGAGGCGCTCGCCAAACTGGCCGAGCTGAGGCCGGGGCCGGCTCTCGCCGCCGGCACACGCGCGCGGCCCGAGGCCGCCTCCGTCCCGCGACCGGCAGCGCCTGCGGCCAGTGCCGAGTCGACGGAGGCTGCTCCGGCGGGAGCAGCGGCGTCCGCAGCGAAGCCCGCCGCCGCCCGCCCGCCCGGGGCGACTGCAACCGGCACCTTTCGGGCCGTCGCGCCCCCGGCGAGGCCCGGAACCACCACTGGAGTGATGGCCCGTCCCTCGGCGTTATCGCCGTTCGTCAGCCGTTCGGGCGTCGCGATGAAGGCCACGTTGAAGCCCGGTGCGTTGAAGCCGCTAGGCGTGCAGATGTCGGATGACGAAAAGGCCCGCCTGGAGCGGCTGCTGGCCTCGCTTTCGGGGGGCGTCCTGGCCGAAGTCGAGAAGAGCCGGCTGGCGGATCGAGGCACGAAGCTCTACCAGGAGATCGGAACGCGGCTGGCGCTGCCGGCGCTCACACCGCCTGTGGCGCGCGCGCTCTTCCTGCTCGCGGCCGGCAACGCTGCAGGCGCAGCCGAGGCCTTTCGCGCCGCTCCGAAAGACACCGTGCACCAACCGCACCTCGACGTGTTTCTCAAGGCGGCCTTCTCGGACGCCGAGTTGGTCGCGTTGAGGACAGCGAAGGAAGAGGCCATCGAGGAGCTGAAGGGCCGCGACGCCTTTCCGCCCGAGATCCTGGAAATGGTCCTCGGCACCATCCGCAAGGCCAAGGGCCTGATGAACGAGCTGGACGTTTCGCTGCGGACGAAGTTGCGCATCAAGTACGACACGCTCCGGGATCTGCTGGCCGAGGGCAAAGTGAAAGACGCCGAGGAGAGCGCGTTGTTCCTGAAGCGCGAGATGACCCGCCTCAACAACATCCTCGTCGACGAGCGAAACAAGGCTCTGAAGGCGAAGATGAGGTAGGGGGCCGACCGCGTCAATCCGCCAGGCTGAGGCCGGGCGGGACGCTGTCGCCAAGGAGGGCGCCCTGCTCGGCGGCGCCGAGATGGATCACCTCGGCGATGAGCTGGACGTGACGCGGCGGGACGGCAAGCTGCTCCATCCGGGAGAGGACCTCGCGACGCTGGCCGTCGGAGATGTCGCGGTTCCTGTCGCCGGTCCTGCGCGCGGCGTGGGCGGCGGCGAAGCTGGCGCGCTCGCCGTGGGAACGCACCAGGCGCACGAGCTGAGGCAGCCAGCGGGAGACGACGTCGCGGCCGACGACCTGGCGCACGGCGCCGGTGACGGGGTGGCGCGCGGCCAGGCGCGCCATCACCCAGAAGCCGTGATCCGGCGGGCGCTCGCCGTCCAGCAGCGCGAGCGTGCGTTCGCCCAGTTCCACCTTCCTGGCGGGTTCCAAGCGTTCGAGCGCCCCGGCCAGGCGCCACATCTCGGCGAGCACGCCGGGGGCGGCGGCGGCGCCCTGCATCTCGTGGGACTTGCGGTCGCCCAGCAGCAGGGAGGGGCGGAGCTTCTCGAAGAGCACCGTTTGACGCGCGGCGTCGAGGCCGGGCGCGACGCGGCGCCACATCACCCATAGGGCGCGGTGATTGGTCTCCTGGCGAGCGAAGCGGGGCGGCCCCTGAGCCAGGGACCAGAGGCGATCGATGCGGCCGGGATCGAGTGGATCGCCGAACCCCGGGCGCAGGCACCAACCCGCGAGTTGCAGCCATTGGGCCTCGTGCTCCGGGCTGCGCGAACGGCCGCTCTCCAGCTCCAGGAGAGTTGCGAAGAGCTCGCGCAAAAGCATCGTGTCCCAGTCCTCGCGCGGCATTCCAAAGACCTTTTCGAGGCGTTTCCGGAGCCCCTCCGGGTCCTTCGGATGGCCGCGGCCGCCTCCGTAGACGCAACGGATCAACACGCGCGCAGTCTCTTTGGTTTCCGAGGTGACGGCCGGGCCTGCAGCCTGGGCTTGCGCGTCGGTGACGATGCCCTGGGGGCGCAGGTCGAACTCGAGCTGCCAGCCGCGCCGGGAGGCGGCATCGTGGGCCAGGAGCGCCAGCGTGCCCATCGGCGTCAACGAGGCTCGCAGTTGGACCTGGGCTTCCGAGGCGGCTGCGCGTCCGGGCTCGGCCGCCAGCGCCGCGGCTGGAGGAGGCGTACAACGGAAACCGGACGACCTGGCCGACGGCCAGCCGGAAACGTCGTTCGGCGATCTCCAGGATCTCCTCCTCTTCCATGCCTCGAGGCGCGACGCAGACGGCGGACATCGTCTCCCCGCCGCCGCCCAGGCCGATGTAGTACGAGCGGGCGGTGCCGCCGCCGATGCGCACGCCGGAACCGCGACGGGCGACGCCGTAGTAGGCGGCGCCGCGGGCGACGGCCAGCCCCAGGTCGCTGTTGACCAGCACACGAGGTTCGTAGCCGTCCGGGGCGCGGAACCAATGACGCAGTGCGACAAGCACCCGCTCGCGCAGCACGGGAGCGGCGAAGACCCCGCCGTTGAAGAGGACGGCGTCAGGGCGGATCGGCTCGCCATCCTCGACGACCAGCTCTCCGCCAAGGGCGTCGACGGCCGCGGGTGCTGCGTCGCGCAGGAACCTGGCCAGGTGGCGCGTCACAGCGGCGTCGGCCGCGTAGGGCAGACCCCACTCCTTCAAGCCGAGCGGGTTGTCGGCTGCGGGAGAGTCGGCCCTTTCGCAGACCGGGAAGAAACCCTCGAGCACGGCCTGTTCCAGATCCGGGCGGCCGAGCCTGGAAGAGCGAGTTCCTCCGACGACTCCGCTGCCCCGGCCCAGGATGGATATCTTGGCCGTCTCGGCGTCTGCCCGGCCCAGCAGGTCCTCCTTGGCGATCCGGCACGAGTGCACCAGCTCGCCCCATTCCTCGGGCTCCAGCCTGCCCGGGCCGCCAGCGAGCTTGACCTCCATCAAGTGGGCCAGCGACAGGTCCATGTTGTCGCCGCCGAGCAGCAGGTGGTCGCCGACGGCGACCCGCATCGGCCGGACCTCACCGCCCTGTTTGGCCACGACGACGAGCGTGAAGTCGGTGGTGCCTCCTCCGACGTCGCAGACCAGCAGCACGCGCGAGCCGCCGAGCGCCTCGTTCCAGCGAGCGCCGTGATCGGCGATCCAACTGTAGAAGGCTGCTTGAGGCTCCTCCAGCAGCGTGACTCGGCCGAACTCGGCCAGTTTCGCCGCTTCCAGCGTCAGCTCGCGAGCCACGGCGTCGAAGCTTGCCGGGACCGTGAGGACGACCTCTTCCTTGGCGATGGGGCGTTCGGGATGAACCTGTTCCCACGCCTCCTTCATGTAGAGCAGGTAGGACGCGCTTACCTCTACGGGCGACAAGTGCGTCACGCCCTCGGCCGCAGCCCACGGGAGAATCGCAGCACGGCGGTCGACGGCCGGATGGCAGAGCCAGGACTTCGCGGAGTGAATCAGTCTTCCGGGAATGCGGCTGCCCAGCTTGCGGGCCAGGTGCCCGACGACGTACGGACACTCGCGGTCCCACGGCAGTCCTAGGGGGCCGGCTGCCGCTTCGTGCTCGGTCGGGTAATAGAGCACGGAAGGCAGAAGAGGATCGGGGCGGACGTCGCCGCTGCCAAAGAACTGGGGGATGGCGAAGACGTGAATGGTCTCCGCGTCGTCGGTCCAGGCGACTGCGGAGTTGGAGGTTCCCAGGTCAATGCCGATCATGGGGAGTAGCCCAAACTCGGCTTATGCCCCGCGCTTCGACCTGGACTTCGCGGGTTTCTCGACCGGTCCGGCCTGGGCCTCGGCTTCGGCTTTGGCGGCGGGGCGCTCGCGGACGTTGAACTCGAGCTTCCAGCGTTGATCGCCCTCGCGGGGGACGAACCAGAGTTCCAGCGTGCCGACCTCGGTCACTTTCGAGTGCAAGCGCACGGGCAGCGACGCGGGTCCGCCGGTCGAGGCGGGCAGCGACGCCTCCATCGGATCGATCTCGGACAGATCGCGCTCGGGCCGGGCGACGACGGTGCCGACCTGGTCCTCGCGCCGGGTGGTCGAGGCGAAGAAGCGGAAGCGCGTCGACTGGCCGACGAGCAGCCCGAACTCCTTGTCGGCTAGCTGCGCCTCGGTGCCCTCTTCCATCCCGAGGGGGACCACGCAGTGGCCCTTGACGGGCGTCGGCATTCCCGGGACGGCGGGACGGGCCGTCTCGACTCCGATGTAGTAGGCGCGGGCCGTGCCGCCGCGGATCCGGACGCCGCGGCCGCGGCGGGCGGCGCCGTAGTAGGCGGCGCCGAGGGCGACGGCCAAGCTCGGCTCGGGGTTCGGCAGCTCCTTGACGGGCCGGCCTCCCGAGGACTCGATCCACGAATTGAGTATTCCGGTGATTCGGTCGCGCAGCGCCGCGCCCTTCAGCACGCCTCCGTTGTAGAGGACCGCGCTGGGACGGAGGAACTCGGAGTCGTCGTCGTCGCCGGAGGCGCCGCGGTGGTCGCCCAGGAACTTCGCCATGTACTTGCTGACTGCGGCGTCGGGCACGTAGGGAAGGCCCAGCTCGCGGAGGCCGATGTCGGGCGCGTCCTTGGGGCGATCGCCGGCCTCGCAGTCCGGAAGGAACCCGTTGAGGACGATCCCCTCCAGTTCGTCGCGGGTGAGCTTGACCTTGATGGTGCCGCCGACCAGGCTCGAGCCGCGACCCGGGATCGTCACGGACGCGTCGCCGGCTTCCGGGGACTCCAACAGGTGCTCCTTGGCCTGGCGGGCTTGGTGGACCAGCACCGAGAACTGCCAGGCGTCGATCGACTTGCCGTCGTCCTCGAGCTTGCGCTCCAACGAGTAGGCCAGCGCCAGGTCCATGTTGTCGCCGCCGAGCAGCAGGTGTTCGCCGACTGCGACGCGCGTCAGGGAGAGGTTTCCCTCCTCCTCGCTGACGGAGATGAGGCAGAAGTCGGTGGTGCCGCCGCCGATGTCGCAGACCAGGATTCGCTCTCCCACGGCGACCTGCTCTCGCCAGCCGTCCGGGTTGGCCTGGAGCCAGGAGTAGAGGGCGGCCTGCGGTTCCTCCAGCAACGTGACGTGCTGGAGGCCGGCCAGGCGGGCAGCCTCGACGGTCAGCTCGCGGGCGACGGCGTCGAAGGAAGCCGGGACGGTGAGCATCACGTCCTGGTTCTCGAGCCGCAGCCCCCCATCCTCGGAGGCCATCTGGGCGTCCCAGGCCTCTTTGAGGTGAGCGAGGATTCGCGAGGAAACCTCGAGCGGGGATAGGCGCGGCACATCGTCTTCCGCGTTCCAGGGGAGGATGGGGCTCCTGCGGTCGACGTCCGGGTTGCAGAGCCAGGACTTGGCGGAGGAAACGAGTCGGTGAGGGACATGAGCGCCGTGCTGGCGGGCGAACTCGCCGAGGGCGAAGTCGCGCTCGTCGTCCCAGGGAAGCGCCAAGGCGCCTTCCGGCAATTCGTGTTCGCTTGGGAGATAAGGGAATGACGGCAGAAGCGAACACGACTGGACCTGGCCCGATTCGGTGAGCTGCGGGACCTCGAAGAACTGAACGCGCTGCTCGGCCGGATTCCCGACGGCGGTGTCGAGGTAGGCCAGGGCGGTGTTGGTGGTGCCGAGGTCGATGCCGACGACGAAGCGGGACGGATTCACTGCAGGGCCTCCGGGAGGGAGAAGTTGGGAGCGAGTAGCAAGCAGCGAGTAGCGAGTAGCGAGTGGCCGGAGGGTTCGGTATCCGCCCGTCCTGAACCTGTCGAAGCTTCGGGGCGAATGGAACTTGCGTTCGAAGACCGAAGCCCAGAACGCCTGGGCGCGCTTCCCCTCACCTGATCTCCACCTCTGCCGGGGTGATGACCGTGGCGTCCTGGCCGGCGGGGATAGGCGAGAGGCGGACTTCCTTGGCCTTCCAGCCGTGGTGGGTCAACACACCCTTGAAGGGCGGATTGCCGGATACCTTTCCGACGAGACGAATCGCGGACGGGTCGAAACCCTCTTCGATCGTGATGGGCTTGCCCTCGCGTTCCTCGCGGACGGGGACAACCTCGACGAAGTCTTTGATGACCTTCTGGCACTTGCGCTGGATTTCCTTGGCGGCGGCGCCGACCTGCTCGTCATCCAGGTTGGCAATGTCCTCCAGGAGGAAGTCGATCATGCGGCCCTCGCGCTGCAGCGCGACGAGGATGGCCAGGGACGCAGCCGTCATCTGGCGATCCAGTTCGGCGACCCGACCGGCGAACTCGCCGTCGGAGAGGACGCGAAAGAAGGTGGAAAAAGCAGAGAAGATTCGCATAAGAGTTTGCTGGGGCCGGACGCACTGCTCGGGCCCCGGTACACCGGGCGCCGCGCGGCCCCCGGGAAGGCGTGAGTAAAGCACAAAGAGCCCGCGGATGCAAGCGGCATCGGAGCTCGCCAGGCAGCCCTGTTCTAGTGCGAGCCCGGCTTGCCGAGCGGAGGGGCTAGCCGTGCGGGCGGTGGCACGGGCGCAAAAAGGCGCCAGGATCCGGCGGCGGTCTGAGCGCTGCCCCAGAGGAAGGGTTGAGGACCCTCTTTCGCCAGGGGCTTCGCGTCCAGGGTCAGCGACACGGCGCCCGCCTTCGGGCTGGAACCGTTCTGTCCCTTCTCGGCCAACTCTGCGGCAAGCGACTCGAAAGGCGCGGCGGCTCCGCCCGGAGTAGGTGGATTTGCGGGGCCGTACTGCCGCTCCGAGGCCTTGATCCCGCGCAACTCATAGGTGCCGGTTCCCAACGCGAGCACGCCCTTGTACTCAGCCTTCGGCGGCGAGGATGGGCCGGCGGAGGACAGCTTCCAGCTGAGTTCGAGACGGAAGGGCTCCCAGTCTTCACCGCTGCCGAGCGCCACTCCCAGGAGCTTCATCGAGGTGGAAGGCGCTCCGGGATGAAGGCTGCTCCCGGGCGCGAACGGCGGCGGCCGGACCGGCCTTCGAGCGCTTTCGGCCTGGGCCGGCAAGGATGCCGTTGCAAAGGCCGCGGCGAGCGCCAAGGCGAGCAGCGAGCGGATGGAGCACACAGTCACGGCGAGGCCAAGTATAGCACGCGGGTATTACTCACTATCCGGCAACGCCCAGTCGCCTTCGGCGGCCTCGCGCCTCGAGCCAGCACCTCCCTAGGTGGTATGCTGGCCCTGCGTCGTGGTGGACGCGCAGGGCATCGGCCGAAGGGAGTCGTTCTCATGATCTGGCGAAGCTGGATGGTGTTCGGGCTGGCAATCACACTCGGCGCCGGGCAGGCTCTGGGCGCGTGCTGCTACTTCTCGGCCCAGGATCGGGACGTGAACCAGCCGGGCCAGAAGGCATTCCTGACCTGGGAGCCCAAGGAGCAAAAGGAGAGCTTCACGGTGCAGCCGGCCTTCGAGGGCGACGCGCGCGACTTCGGGATGGTGATCCCGACGCCGGCGCAGCCCAAGCTCGACGAGATGCCACGCGACTTCTTCAAATGGTTGGCGGTCTACACGATCTTGCTGCCGCAGCCGCAGCGCGTCATGCCGGAGTTCTATCCGCGCCCGATGATGGTGAGCAAGGCGATGGCCCCCGGGGGAATGGTCATGGAGAGGTCTCGGCGGAACTCGCTCGGTGTCACGGTGCTGGAAGCAGGCGTCGTCGGTTCGCTCGACTACAAGATCATCACGGCCGAGGACGCCAACGGGCTCTTCGAGTGGCTCAAGCAGAACCAGTACAAGTATGCCGGGGACGAGGACACGCTGGCCCACTACATCAAGAAGAAGTGGCTTTTCACGGTGATGAAGATCGACACCAAGCAGATGAAGAAGAACCCGGACGGCAGCTACAAGGGCGAGGTGACGCCGACGCGCTTTGCTTTCAAGAGCGACAGCCTGGTCTATCCGTTGAAGATCACGGCGCTATCGGTGAAGAAGAATACCGAAGCGCTCTTTTATGTCCAATCGCCGGAGCAGATGGACCTCCAGGGTGACTGGTCGTGGACGTGGTCGTACCGGGTGATGTGGCTCAACTCCGGGACGGTTTGCATCTCTCAGAAACAGATGACGGAGGCGGAGCGAAAGGAGCTGCAAGACCGCCAGCAGCACCTGGAGCAGATGCGCCAGGAGGTGCCCGGGTTCGACACGACGAAGCTGGACTGGGCCAAGCGGCTGGGAGATGCCGACGCGATGCTGCTGTCCGACCCGGCCAAGCACTACGCTCAGGTAGGCATTCCCGACGCAGGCAAGGACGCCAGGACCGTGGCGATGCAGGAGATGAAGGACGAGCTGTGGGCGGCCTACATCAAGGGCGCCGGCTCCGGGGGCGACACGTCCTACGCCAAGGACGCGCTGGAAAGGCTCGATTCTC
>JACQFU010000300.1 GCA_016199905.1 Candidatus Wallbacteria bacterium | reverse complement strand
GCTGCAAACCTCTGACGCCACTCCGGGAGGGGCCGGCAGATGAAGATCCTGGTTGCTGACAAGTACCCCAAGTCGGGCATCGAGAGCCTCGGCTCTCTCGGCTTCGAGGTCGTTTACGAACCGGACGCCAAGGGCGATGCCTTGGTCCAGCTGCTCGCGTCCAGCGCCGCCGACGTTTTGGTGGTGCGTTCGAGCAAGGTCGAGAAGGCCGCGCTCGAGTCGGGCCGCCTGTCGCTGGTGGTCCGCGCCGGGGCCGGCTACAACACCATCGACGTCAAGACGGCCAGCGCGCTGGGCATCTACGTCTCCAACTGTCCCGGGAAGAACAGCGTTGCTGTGGCCGAACTGGCCTTCGGTCTCATCCTCGCCCTCGACCGCCGGATTCCGGAGAACACGTCCGAGCTGAAGGCGGGCAGCTGGAACAAGAAGGAATACAGCAAAGCCCGAGGCGTCGCCGGCCGCACCTTGGGCCTCATCGGCGTGGGCTCCATCGGCAAGGAGATGATCCCGAGAGCGAAGGCGTTCAGCCTATCGGTGCTCGCCCGGAGCCGCTCGCTCACCGCGCAGAAGGCCGAACAGCTCGGCATTGAGTACGCTGCCAGCCCGGAGGTTGTCGCCGCCGAAGCCGACATTCTGAGCGTGCACGTCGCGCTCAATGCCGACACTCGCGGCCTCATCGGAGAGAAGATCTTCGCCGCACTCAAGCCCGGCAGCTGCTTCATCAATACGTCTCGAGCCGAAGTGGTCGACCAGGCCGCGCTCGAGAGGGCAATGAAGCAGAAGCAGATCCGCGCCGGTCTCGACGTGTTCGCCGGCGAGCCCGAAGGCGGCACCGCCAGCTTCAAGACCCCGCTGGCGGACTTGCCCGGTTTCTGCGGCACTCACCACATCGGGGCCTCGACGGACCAGGCCCAGGACGCCATCTCGGAGGAGGTCACCCGCATCGTGAGGACCTTCCACGAGACCGGCCGCGTGCCCAACGTCGTCAACCTCTGCCGCCGCTCGCCCGCCAAGTCGATCCTGGTGATTCGCCACCTCGACCGAGTCGGCGTTCTGGCTCACGTGCTCAACGAGCTCAAGGGCCAGGGCATCAACGTCCAGGAGATGGAGAACATCGTCTTCGAGGGCGCCCAGGCCGCCATCGCCCGCATCCATCTCGACCGCGATCCGCCCCCCGAGAACCTCGAGGCGCTTCGCAAGAGCAACGAGAACGTCCTCACCGTGACGTTGCTCCCGCTGCACTGATGGCCGGCCCCGTCACGGCGTCGACGGGCGCCCGCCCCGACGACGTTCCTCTCATCCCGCGGAAGCTGCTCCTCGGCAACCCGGTCCGCACTTCGCCGCGGCTTTCGCCCGACGGCAAGCGGCTGGCCTACGTCGCACCCGAAGAAGGCGTGCTCAACCTCTGGCTCGCCGGCGAAGGCTGGGAGGCGGGGGCGCCAGGGGACGACAAGGCTGTGACGCACGATCGCGGCAGAGGTGTTCAGACCTTCTTCTGGGCCCTCGACAGCCGCCACCTCGTCTATATCCAGGACTCGCACGGCGACGAGAACTGGCATGTGTTCAGCCTCGACCCGGATGTGGGAGTGGTGCGCGATCTGACGCCCTTCATCGGGATCCAGGGAATGCCGATCGCCGCGGTTCCGGAGCGCCCTGGCGAGATGCTCGTCTCGCTCAACCTGCGCGACCGCACCGTCCACGACGTCTACCGGCTCGACCTCGAGACCGGCGCCATCGTGCCCGATACCGAGAACCCGGGCAACATCATCGGCTGGCTGGTCGACCGCCATCTTCGAGTCCGTTGCGGACTGGCACGATTGCCAGACGGTTCTACGGAGTTGCGGGTGCGCGACGAGGTCGGCGCTCCCTGGCGCACTCTGCTCCTCTGGGGCAGCGACGACGAGTACAGCGGTGCCTATGGCTTCTCACCGGACGGGACAAGCCTGTATCTGCACGATTCGCAGGGTGCCGAGACCCAGCGGCTGGTGCGCATCGACCTGGCCACCGGCACGAAGAACGTGCTCTTCGAAGACCCGCACCATGACGTCGGCGGCATCATCACGAAGCCCGTCACGAAGAACCTTCAGGCCGTCGGCGTGGCCGCCGACAAGAGCGAGTGGCACGTCCTGGACGAGGAGTTCTCGCCCGACTGGAAGGCGATGGAGCAGTTCGCGCCCGGCAAGGAGGTCGATCTGGTCAGCCGCGATCTGGCCGATCGAATCTGGCTCGTCGCCATCCACTCCGACGTGGCGCCGCTGGCTTTCTATCGTTTCGAACGCGCCACGAAGGCCTTCACTCACCTCTTCGACGCCCAGCCGGAGCTCCGCGATTTCACGTTGGCGCCCATGGAACCGGTTCACTTCCCCGCCCGCGACGGTCTCGGTTTGCAGGGATACCTGACGCTGCCCCCGGGCACGCCCGGAACCGCTCTGCCGATGGTGCTCGTGGTTCACGGCGGTCCCTGGTGGCGCGACACCTGGGGGCTCGACCCGGAGGCCCAACTGCTGGCCAATCGCGGTTACGCCGTGCTGCAAGTCAACTTCCGCGGCTCCATCGGATTCGGAAAGAGCTTTACCAACGCAGGCGATCGCGAGTGGGGCGCCAAGATGCACGACGACTTGCTCGATGCCGTCGACTGGGCCGTTGCGCGCGGCATCGCCGACCGCAAACGCGTCGCGATCATGGGCGGCAGCTACGGTGGTTATGCAGCCCTGGTCGGCGCGACCTTTACCCCGGACGCCTTCGCCGCGGCGATCGTGATGGTCGGTCCCTCGAGCCTGGTCACGTTGATCGAGTCGATCCCGCCCTACTGGAAACCGATGCGGAACACCTTCGACCGGCGCGTTGGCAACATCGACACCGAGAAAGAGTTCCTCGAATCGCGTTCGCCGCTGTTCCGTGCCGGCGACATCCGCATCCCGCTGCTCATTGCCCAGGGCGCCAACGACCCGCGCGTGAAGGTGGCCGAGGCCGAGCAGATCGTCGCGGCTTGTCGCGCCAAGGGCAAAGACGTGGAGTACCTGCTGTTCCCCGACGAGGGCCACGGCTGTGTGCGGCCCGAGAACCGGTTGAAGTACTACGCGACGGTGGAATCGTTCCTGGCTCGCCACCTGGGCGGTCGCGCGGAAGCGTAGGCGCCTCCGGGTTCTCGGCCCCCCGGTCGACTCATCGAACCATCCCTCTCGTCTCGGTGTATATTCAGTCGAAGATGCGAGGGTTTTTCAGGCGAACGCGGGAGCAGCCTGCGGAGGACGAGATCCGTCTGGGCGGGTTGAAAGTCTTCGGTTGCAACGCCGCGTGCCCGGTCTGCGGGGAGCCTGCTGAGGGAGAGGTCCGGACCTGCGAGAACTGCGGGACCCCGCATCACGCAGACTGCTGGGACTACGCAGGCAAGTGCGCGCTCTACGCGTGCGAGGACGGTATTCGCCAGCCGCTCGCCGGCCGGGCGACCCCGATACCCTCCTGGCTCGATCGGTGGCTGCGGCCTGCGCGATCCGACCGCTCCGTCTCTCCCGAGGGCATCTTCATGGGGATCGTCGCCGTCGTGGTCGCCGTCGAGATCGTCGTAATTGTCTCCTACTCCGCCCTGCTCCGTTCGGTCGAAGCCGAGATCCGCGCGTCGAACGAGCACAAGACCGGCCCGCGTACGACGAACCAGGCCAGACGCTGAGGCCTGACCCCGCTGCCTACTTCCGCTTCTCGAGCGTCGCCTTCACCCGGACGATCTTCCCGCCGCGCAGCACTTCCACCTCCACTTGGTCGCCGGGGCGATGGGTTTGCAGCGCGTACGTGAAGTCTTCCAAATTGCCGATCGTCACCCCCCCGAATTTGACGATGGCGTCGGCCCCGCGCACGCCGGCCTTCTCGGCCGGGCTGCCCGGCCGCACTCCGCTCAACAGCACGCCGCCCTTGAACTCGCTGAAGTCCGGGATGGACCCGAAGTAGGGACCGTACCCGCGGCCCGTGTTCTGTCCTCCCGTTCGGTGCGAACCGCTGCCTGCCGACTTCGCCCGGGCGAAGGTCGGGGCCTTGCCCGCGGCCAGCGTCGCGACAACCTTGCCTATTGCCTCCAGGACCTGGGCCTCTCCGTTGGCGTTGATCTTGTCGGCCGTATCCGTGGGCCGGTGGTAGTCGGTGTGAGGACCCGTGAAGAAGAACAGTACGGGGCGGTCCTTGGCGTAGAACGAAGTCTGGTCGGACGGGCCGTAGCCGTCGCCCGAGAACGTCAGCTTGAGCTTCGAGCCGGTCGCGGCCGATTCCAGGGCCTGCTTGAACTCGGCGGCCGTTTCGACGCCCTGCACGGTCACCTTGCCCTCTCGAAGCCGGCCGATCATGTCCATGTTGAGCATCGCCACGATGTTGCTCAGCGGCACGGGCGAGTTCTTGACGAAGTGCGCGCTGCCGAGCAGACCCAGCTCCTCGGCTGTGAAGGTGACGAACACGAGGCTGCGGGCCGGGCGAGGGGAGGCGTTCCCGAAGCGGCGCGCAAGCGCCAGCACGCCGGCTGCGCCCGAGGCGTTGTCGTCGGCGCCGTGGTGGATGCTGCCCGCCGCAGACGGCGAGAGGCTATAGACCCCGCCCAGACCCAAGTGGTCGTGGTGGGCGCCGATCGCGACGGCTTCGCCGGCCAGCTTCGTGTCCGAACCGGGCAAGATGCCGACGACGTTGGCCGCCGCGCCGCGCACCTCCTTCAGGGCAATCGTGACAGAGAGCGTCGCGCCCGACACGGCCCGAGAACCGGGTGTCAGGTTTGCGTCGAGCTTCGTTCCCAGGCCGGCAGAGGAGGCCCCGAGCGGCGCCAGGAGCTTGTCGGCGAGCCGGGCCGTGACGCTCGCCACCGGAAGGCCGGCCGGGCTGACCGCGTGACCGCCGTCGAAGGCAATCGGAGTGTCCGCATCTTTTGGGTGTCGCCAGGCGTCGTTCACGATGACGAGCGCCGCGGCCCCATGCTCGCGGGCTGCGATGGCCTTGTAACGGTTCTCGGTGTAACGGAATGCCGCGGGCGCCCTGAAGGGGCTCTTCTGGTCCAGCTCCCGCGGATCGTGGGCAATCGCCAGGACCACCTTGCCCTTCACGTCCAGGCCTGCGTAGTCGTCGTAGTGCAGCTCCGGAGCCGACACGCCGTAGCCGGCGAAGACGACGGGAGCAGCCGCCACACTTCCTGAGCCCGAAAGCGCCAGCGGCTGGAAGTCCGCCCCGGGGAGAAACTCGGGCTGACCCGCGCACGTCAGCCTGGTCGAGGGCTCCACCCTCACTCCCACGGTCACTTCGAACTTTTGAAACCAGGTGCCCGCGTCGCCCAGCGGCCGGACGCCCGAGCGCTGCAGCGCCGCGGCGATGTATTTTTGCGCGCGCTCGATCCCGGGCGAACCCACGCCTCGGCCCTGGCACTCGTCGCTGGCCAGGAACTCGATATCCGCCCGGATCTGCGCCGGGCTGTTCCAGCTCGCGGGTTCGGTCGCCCCGATTGCCCCCGCCGTTCCCGCCGCCAAC
The DNA here is from genome assembly GCA_016199905.1 of Candidatus Wallbacteria bacterium. Taxonomy (GTDB): domain Bacteria; phylum Muiribacteriota; class UBA6191; order JACPRK01; family JACPRK01; genus JACPRK01. Next base: position 8,473 of record JACQFU010000300.1, on the reverse strand, counting down.
ACGACCCAAACGAGCAATCCACGCATCATCTCGATCCCTCCAGCCTCGAGCCTCGAACCCGCCTAGAACTTCTCCCCGAACTCCAGCAGCTTCCCGATCACGTAATCCGTCGTGATGCCCTCCGCCTCGCCTTCGAAGTTGAGGATGAGTCGGTGCCGGAGCGCGGCGACGGCCACGCGTTGCACGTCCTCCATCGAAACGTGGAGGCGGCCCTGCACCAGCGCCCGCGCCTTGGCGGAGTGGACGATTGCCAGCAGGCCGCGAGGGCTGGCCCCGTAGCTGACGTACTTCTTCGTGATCGGCACGGCGTACTTGGAGGCCGGCTGCGTCGCCAGCACCAGCTTGGCCACGAACTCCTTGATCGGATCGGCGATGGGCACGTCCCGCACCAGCTCCCGGATGCGCGCAATGATCTGGCTGCTGGTCTTGTTCTCCACCTCGATCTTGACGTTGGTGATGTTGCGATCGATGATCGCGAGCAAGGCGTCCTTGTCGGGCAACTCGACCAGAATCTTGAACATGAAACGGTCGAGCTGGGCTTCCGGCAGCGGGTAGGTGCCCTCCATCTCGATCGGGTTCTGCGTGCCCAGCACGAAGAAGGGCTCCTCGAGCTTGTGGGTCGTGCCGCCGACCGTCACCTGTCCCTCGCCCATCGCCTCCAGCAGCGCCGACTGGGTCTTGGGCGTGGCGCGGTTGACCTCGTCGGCAAGCACGATGTTGGCGAAGAGCGGGCCCTTCTGAAAGCGAAAGCTGCGTTCGCCGCCGGAGGACTGGCTCATGACCGTCGTGCCGATGATGTCGGCGGGCATCAGGTCGGGCGTGAACTGGATGCGCGAGAAGTTGAGACCGAGAACGCGGGCCATCGTCTTGACCAGCAGCGTTTTTCCCAGCCCCGGCAGCCCCTCCAGCAAGATGTGGCCGCCGCAGAAGAAGGCGATCAGCACGTCGTCGATCATCGCCGAGTTGCCGACCACGACCTTGCCGACCTCCTTCTTCATGGAGGCGTACACGTTCGAAAAGTACTCGGCCTGATGCTTCATTGCGGGCGATTATATCAAGCGCGTTCGTGGTACGATCCTTGCAAATTTCGCAACCCCTGAACATGCGCGCATTCCCGGTCTCCGCTCCATTCCCGCGTTTCGCCGCGATCGCCATCCTGGGAGTCTGGGCCGCAGCGTGCACGGGAGCGTACGCCGGCACCATCTCGGGCACGGCCCGCTTCGAGAAACGGCCCGTCACCGACGCCGGCTATGGGACCTCGTTCTTCTCGCCCTGCCGCTTCAACCAGATCGAAATCGTCCTCACCGACAACACGGTCCTGGGGACGAGCAGCACCGACGCCTCAGGCAACTACTCCGTCACGCTTCCCGATCAGGGCCAGCAGACGGTCTTCTTGCGCGTCTACGCCGCCCAGCAGAGCGGAAACTTCCGGCTCCTCGTCGCCAACAACAACACCGCCCAGGCGACCCACACGGCCAGGTCGCAAAACCAGAGCCTCAACACGAACCTGGCTTCGACCATCAACATCGACATCCCGGTCGCCTCCGCCGCAGGTGCCTTCAACATTTTCGACCAGGGCATCAAGGTTCAGCAGCGCCTCTTCCAGCAGACGGGCCAGGTCCCGCCACGCCTCACCTTCTTCTGGCAGCAGGGCACCGCCGACGGCACCTTCTTCCAGGCGTCGCTCAACGCCATTTTTCTCCTCAACGGCACCAGCGACTTCGACGAGTACGACGACGACGTCATCATCCACGAGACCGGTCACTACGTGGAAGCCAACTTCAGCCGCGACGACTCCGTCGGAGGCCAGCACGCCCAGTCCGACAGCCACCAGGACCTGCGCGTCGCCTGGTCGGAGGGGGCGGCCTACTGGTGGTCCGGCGCGATCCAGAACAAGGCCGACCAGCGCGACATCACCGCCAACGGCGTCAGCTTCTTCGAGATGGAGACGCCGAGTAACGCCTCCACGGCGACAGGCGGCGACAACGAGGTCGCAGTCGAGTCGGTGTTGTGGGACATCTTCGACGACGCCTCGACCACCGATTCCACTCCCGGCGTCGACGACGACCCGATCCAGATCTCCGACGCCTTCCAGCGGATGTACCTGGTACTGCAGCACCAGTTCGGCGCCGGCAACGACACCACCCTCGAAAACTTCTACAACGGCTGGTTCCGCGAGCACGGCGCCACCTTCTTGAAGCCTCAGTTCGACTCCATCCTGGCCACCCGCTCGATCGATTTCCGCAGACCCAACCTCTTCTCCGCCTCGCCCGCGCTGGCCATCCCCGATGCCGGAGACGTCGTCGAGAGCACGATCTCCGTGCCCCGCTCCATTTCGCTCACAGGCGTCGCCATCTTCGCCGACGTCACCCACCGATCGCCGACGGATCTGGTCGTCCGGATCATTCATCCCGACGGCACGGCCGTGACGCTCCACAACCGCCAGGGAACCCCCGGCGGTCGGCCCACCTTCCCCAACGGCCGCGACCTCTTCAATTGGTACGAGCCCAACGACGCCTCTCCTGCCCAGAGCCTCTCGGCCTTCAATGGCAAGAACGGCTCTGGCACCTGGCGACTGCAGCTGCAGGACCAGGTCTCGGGCAACTCCGGCCAGCTCAACCGCTGGCGCCTCTCGCTCCAGGGCACCTCGAACTCGCCCGACCTGATCGTCTCGACCGTCTCGGGGCCCGCGTCGGGCACGCCCGGCACCACGATCCCGGTCGCCTCCCGCATTGAAAACCGAGGCACCGCCGAGGCCACGGCCAACTTCACCTGCGCCTATGTGCTCTCGGGCGGCCGCACCGTCGCGACGACTGCCGTCGTGCTCGGCACGTTCGCGGTCAATGGACTCAGCGCAGGTATTGGCGTCAACGACTCCAGGAACGTTACGCTTCCCGCCAACACCGCCCTCGGCCAGTACTTCATCGGCGTCGTCGCCGACAAGAACAACACGGTCGCCGAGTCCGACGAGAACAACAACTCCGCCACGGCCTCGGGAGCCATCTCCGTCATCGGCGCCAACACTCCGGCCGACCTGGTCGTCACGCGGGTCACCGCGGGCGCCTCCAGCTTCCCGGGCGGCAGCCTCGCCGTCTCCACCCGCATCGAAAACGCCGGCGGCACGGGTGTTTCTGCGAGCTTCAACAACCGCTACATCCTCTCCACCGACCAGCAGATCACGCTCTCAGACGCGACGCTGGCCACCTTCGGCGTCAATTCGCTGGGGGCAGGCGCGGGCTTCGACGACAGCCGTACGGTCACCGTGCCCTCCGCCATCGCCCGCGGCAGCTACTTCGTCGGCGTCATCGCCGATGCCGACAACTCGATTCCGGAAGCCTCCGACGGCAACAACACTCTGGCGGCCTCCTCCCAGACCGTCATCGCCGCGGCCCCGGCCCCGGCCGACCTCTCCGCGTTGCGCGTCGTCGGCCCGCGGAGCGCCAGCACGGGCGCGACCGTACTGGTCACCGTGACTTTCGAAAACGCAGGCGACTCGCCCGTCACGGGCCTCTTCTCGAGCGGCGTTTTCCTCTCCAGCGACAGCCAGATCGCCGCCTCCGATATCCGGCTCAGCACCTTCTCCACCAACGGCATGACCGCGCGACAGCGCATCGATCGCACCGTCCCCGCCCCGATTCCGGCCTCGCTCGGTCCGGGCACCTATTTCCTGGGGCTGCTCCTCGACCTGGACAACGTCATCGCCGAGGCCTCCGAGACCAACAACGGCGTCGCCGACACGGGCGGCGTGCTGCTCTCACCGCCGCCCACGCTGCCCGACTTGGCCGTCGTCAACCTGCTCGCGCCTTCCCAGGGCAGCCTCGGCCGCAGCCTGACACTGACGGCCGACGTCGTGAACAACGGTGGCACCGACATCACGGCGACCTTCGCGCTGAGGCTGATCGTCAGCCGCACTCGCACGCCGCTCGTGGCGGTTGCCTCCGCGCCCGACGTGCCGATCGTCGGGCTCGCCTCCGGCGCAACGAAGCGGGTCTCCGCCTCCCTGACCGTGCCAGCCACTCTGGCGGCGGGAAACTACTTCACCGGGGCCATCGCCGATCCGGCCAACGTCGTGACGGAGGCGTCCGAGACGAACAACTCGTTTTCTCCGTCGACTCCCATTTCGCTGCAGCTGCCCATCCTCGCCGACCTCGTGCCGCTGCAGATGGACCTGCCGCCCACAGGCTTTCTCGGCGGACACCTGATCGTCCGGCCAAAGCTGATCAACCGGGGCAGCGGGGCCTCCGGGCCCTTTCTGTCGGAGTTTCTCCTCTCCTCGAGCAGCACCAGCTTGGCCACCGCCGTCTCGCTGGGCACCGCTTCGTTCGACACCCTCGCTCCCGGCGCTTCGCGGACCAGCGACGTCACGCTCAACGTCCCGACCCGGGTCGTTCAGGGCCTCTATCACGTCGCCATCCGGGTCGACTCCCAGAACGAGGTCGACGAGTCGAACGAAACGAACAACACCCTGCTTACCACCACGACGGTCAATCTCATCGTGCCCGTGCTGCCGGACCTGACCGTGCTTTCGGTCGACTCACCCGCACAGGTGGAGGCCGGCGCCCAGATGAGCGTGCGCCGCAGCATCAAAAACCAGGGCAACGCGCCGCTCAACACGAGCTACTCCGAGGGGATCGTGCTCTCCACTTCCAGCACCATCTCCGTAGCCGCTCAGCCGATCGCGACCTTCGGCAACCAGCCGCTGCCCGTGGGCGGCGTCTCGACCGAGACCCGGCTGGTCACGGTGCCCGGGACGATCGCACCCGGGAGTTACTTCGTCGGAGTCGTCGCAGACCCGGCCAACTCCGTGATCGAGATCGACGAGTCGAACAACTCCGCGGCGGCGCTCGCCCCGACCGTCGTGTCGCCGAGCCAGAAGCCCGACCTGGTCCTCGATTCCGTGAGCGTGCCGTCCATCATCACGGCCACGCAGCCCTTCCAGCTCGTGCGAACGGTCCACAACGCTTCCCAGTTCGGCACCGTGCGCGGTTTCCTGGAGGTGGTCTACCTCTCCGTCGACTCGCGCATCACCACGGCCGACACGCCGCTTGCCTCGTTCATCGGGCCGTCCCTGGCGCCGGGCGCGTCGAACACCACGACGCGCTCCATCACGCTTCCCCAGAACACACCGGGCGGCAGTTTCTTCATCGGGATGATCCTCGATCCGTCCGGGTCCGTCGACGAAGCGAACCGCGACAACAACGCGCGCGCCACGGCCTCGGCGATCGACGTGCGGGGCAACGGCGTGTTGCCCGATCTGGCGCCGGCGGACCTTTCGAGTCCTTCGGGCGGAACCGCCGGCAGTACGATCACCGTGCAGCGCCGGGTTGAAAACCTGGGACGAGGCAACCTCATCTCCACCTGGGACGAGGCCTATTACCTCTCCACGGATGCTCTCATCACCACGACCGACACTCGGATCGCCACCTTCTCCAACGGTCCGCTGGCCACCTTCGGCGTCTCCGCCGAGTCCCGCACGCTCACGCTCCCCTCGACAATTCCGCCGGGCACCTACTTCCTCGGTATCATCGTCGACCCCGACAACCGAATCATAGAAGGCGACGTCAACGGCAACATCCACAATGCCGAATCCAACAACTCGCTGCCCTCGCCCACTCCGCTCCTCGTCGCTCCGGCGGGCGGCGGAGCCGTGGACCTGGCCCCCATCCTGCTCTCGGTCCCGCGAGAGGTGCAGATAGGCGGGCAGATTGCCGCGTCCGCCACGGTCGAAAACCGGGGCACCGCAGCTTCGACGGGCTTCGACGTGCGGTTCTTCCTGAGCACGAATCGCACGGTCGAGCCCGGCGTCGACCTGATCCTCGGCACTCTCACCTCCGGCCCGCTGGTTACTGGCGCCCGCACGACGCTCCAGGGGTTCTTCACGATTCCCTCCAATCAGCCCGTCGGCAACTACTTCGTGCTGGTTCAGGCCGATCCCGCAAACCGCATCCCGGAAGCCAACGAGAGCAACAACACGCTCGCTTCGGACCTGCTTTCGGTCTCCACCACTCTGACGCTGGCCGACCTGCTGGCGAGCTCGCTCAATTTTTCTCCGGCGCGCGTCGACCCGCGAGGCCCGCTGCAGCTCTCCTGGACCGTCCAGAACACCGGCGGCCGGCCGGCGCCGGCGTTCAAGGTGCAGTTCTTCCTTTCCACCGACACGGCGATCGGCCCGCCCGACGCGCAGCTCGCCTCGATCACGCTGCCGCCGTTGCCCGCGAGCCAGAGTTTCAGCGACGTCACCTCCGCGGTACTGCCGGCGGCCGTGACGACGGGAGCGTACTTCGTCGGGATGTCGGTCGACGGCGACAACCAGGTCGTCGAGGCCGACGAGCGCAACAACATCGTCGTGGCGCCGGCGACGCTCGCGGTCGGCGCCTCGCTCTCCGGGCCGGACCTGGTGGCCTTCGCCGGCCTCATTCCCACGAGCGCAGTGGCCGGAGGGTTGATGCCGCTGACGCTGGTCACCAAGAATCGCGGGCCCGTCAACGTGACGCAGACGTTCGTGAACCGGGTCTATCTGTCCGCGGGCAACTTTCTCGACACCAACGCCGACCCGCAGATCGCCGAGTACACGGTGTTCGGCTGCCCCGCGACCTCGGAGACGACCCAGAAGGTGACCGCAAGGGTGCCTCGGATCGCGCCTGGGATCTACCACACCGTTTTGCTGGTGGATGCGACCGACGTAGTCAGGGAGGACGACGAGACGAACAACGCCGGGTACTTGCTCACGCAGATTCGCGGCGCGCCGGACTTACGGCCCGACTCGTTCGTCGCCCCCGACCTGCTGGCAGCCGGAGTCGTTTACCCGGCCGATTTCACGATCACCAACGCCGGGCACATCGTGGCGACGGGGCCGATCCTGAGCCGCATCCTGCTCTCGTTCGACGGGACGGTCGATTCCACGGACCTGGTGCTCAAACCCGCGGTCTTCCCGGGCAACATCGCCGTGGGCGCGCAGGTGAGTGTCAGCACCACGTTCGCCGTTCCGGCCTTCGTCTCGCCGGGCACCTATCGGTTGCTGCTGGCGGTCGACCCGGGCAACTCGCTTGCGGAAGAGGACGAGTCGAACAACACGCGCGACCTGGGCCGGCCCGTCACTGTTACCGGATCGCCGGACCTGAAGGCCGTCGCCGTCTCGGGCCCGGCGGCGATCCTCTCCGGCAGCGGGGACGGGCTGGTGCTCGAGGCCTCGATCCAGAACGTCGGCACGCCTGTGGCGGCCGCGAGCACGGCGGGGTTCTTCCTCTCGTTGGACCGCGTGGCCGATGGCGCCGACCCGTTCGTCGGCTCCGTGGCGGTGCCGTCCCTTGTGCCGGGCGAAACGGCTCAGGTGGAAGGGCGTTTCCCGCTGCCCGGCAGCTTCGCGCCTGGCAACTACTTCGCGGTCGTGCGAGCGGATCTGACGGGAGCGATCCCCGAAACCAACGAGACCGACGCGAGCAACGTGGCCGTGGCGGCCTTGCCGACCCAGGTTCTGGCGTCGTCGACCGACCGGCCGCACGTGACGAGACTCTCGATTTCGAGGTCCGATCCTGCAGCCGTGGGCGCCGGGGCGATGACGATCACGGCAGAGTACGACCGGGCGCTGTCGAGCGCGCCCGCGGCCGGCATCGATCAGCCGGGCACCAACGACCTGGCCTCTACGCCGATGAGCGGCTCGGTCCGCCTCTGGACGCTGGCGTACACAGTACCGGCAGACAACGGGACCTTCAACCGCGACGGGCCGAACCGGCTCACGATCGCGGGTGGCCGGGACACCCTTGGAGTCGACGCCGAGACTTTCACGACGGCCGCGGCGTTCATTTCGGACACGATCGCGCCGGTGGTGCGATTGAGTTTTCCGGTGGACGGCGGCGTCGCGGGCTCGAGCATCCTGGTCTCCGGAGACATCCGGGACGCCTCGGATCGCCTGGCCGTGACGGTATCCGCCGACGGAGACGTGCCCCGCCAGGCGAGCGTTTCTGCCGGCCACTTCGAGCAGCGCGTGACGCTTGCGGGCGATCGCCCGTCGATCGTCGTGCGGTGCGTCGACGGCGCGGGTAATTCGAGCGCCGACGTGCGCGTTACGGTGCAGCTCGACAGCGACGGCGACGGCATCCCCGACTCCTGGGAGAGGAGCCACGGTCTCAACCCGAACGACCCCTCCGACGCCAGCGCTGACCCCGACGCGGACGGCCTCACGAACCTGCAGGAGTACCAGGCCGGCACCGACCCGCACAACGCCGACACCAACGGCAATGGCATCAGCGATTCCGTGGAGCTGGCCCAAGGCGGCGATCCCGTCCACGCCGGCAACCGGCCGCCCGTGGCTCGGGCGCGGGAGGGTTTCTCCAGCGCTCGCGAGGCCGGCCCGCGCGTCGCGACGCTCGACGGAACGGCCAGTAGCGATCCCGACGGCGACGCGCTGCGGTTTGCCTGGACGCAGGTCTCCACGGGCCCCCAGGCCCCCCCGCAGAAGCCCGACGCGTCGTTG
>JACQFU010000299.1 GCA_016199905.1 Candidatus Wallbacteria bacterium | reverse complement strand
TGGGCAGAGGCGGCGGCCCCGTGTTGTCGTCCTGTCCCGTTGCGCTCACGTCCATGTCGAACGGCCCCGCGGTGGTCGTCACAGGCACCGTCACGTTGAAAACCACGGGCGAGGTCGAGAACCCAAGGATCGTCAGCGAGTTCAAGTTCGTCCTCAGCGACGAGGGCAAGTTCGTAGGCCGGAACGCGATCGATGCCCCGATCAGCCTGAGCGGCGCCTCGCCCGTGTTGGCCACCATCGCGGTCACGCTGAACGTCTGGCCCAGCGAGACGAACTTCGGCACTAACGGCTTCTCGAGCCGAATCCCGGGCGCCACCTGAACGTTCACGGTCGGTGGCAGTGCCATGCCGTTCACAACGGTCAGACGCCGTCCCGTGTTGTCCTCTCGGGCCTGCGCCGTCGCCGAAGTCAACGTCGTCGCGCCGCTCGTGACGGCCGTCATGTTCACGGTCACGGAAACCGCCGCCCCGCCCGGAATCGACACCAGTCCCGTGAACGTCGTCAGGTTGACGAACGGCAGGTTCCGGACCACGACCGCCTGGGTCAGCGTCAGCGTCGCCTCGCCGCTGTTGCGGAACACCATCGAGGCCGGCGTCACCTGCCCGAGCGTCACCGTTCGACGCACGTCGATCCGGTCCAGCGTCAACGCGGCCGGCCGCTGCACAACGATCGTCAAGGTCGAACCGCGCGTTACCGCTAGCGACGCCCGGCTGTTCGAATCGATCGCTGTCGCGTCCCCGTCGATCTTCACCACTGCCGTTTGCGTGGGCGACGCCGTGACCGCGAAGACGAAGGTGCGGGGCGTCGAGGCGATTCTCACGTTCGCGGCCTGCCCTGCGGTCGAGATCACCCTCGGGTCGAAGACCAACTGCACCGTCGAGACGTCGGCCGGCGCCTGCCCGTCGTTCACCAACGTCATCGTGATGCTCGCCGATTGCCCTTGCGTCAGCGTCGCCGTCGGCCGGCTGAACGAGAGCGACGAGACCCTCAACCTGGAGGGAGTCTGGACCAACAGGTTCGACGTGGCCGGCGCCACCGTGAGGGGCTTGCCGCTATTGGCATCGCGGCCGGTTGGACTCATCGTGACCGTACCGCTGCCGGAGGCCGTGGTGGTCGCCCGGATCTGAAACGTGGCGTTGACACTGCCTCCGCCCGCGATCGTGATGGGCACGGGTGCGGCCGTCGTGGTCACGAATCCTGCTTGGAGGAACTGCACGGCGATACCGGTCACAATCGCGGTGGCGCTCCCGCTGTTGCTCAGGGCCAGCACGGCCGTGAAGGTCTGCCCCTGGCTCACCGTGCCTGTCGAAAGCGTCAGACTTGTCACCGACACGGCCGCGGTCGTGTCGATGGTTGCCGCATACGCGCCGGCGCGGCTGTCCCTTACAGTTGCGTTGGAGTTCACGTCCTTGCCCGAGGCCTCGAGCAAGGCCGCGATCGGCCCTTGCGCGGCGGAGGCGCCCACCGTCCCGGCGAAGCGCAACCGAATGGATTGGCCCTGGCCCAGCGTCGGCAGCGGACTCGTGCTCGAGATCGCCGCCGTCACCAGCGGGATGCTGAAGGTCAGCGACGCTGCGGAGAGCCGTACCGCGGCTTCTCCCACGCTCGATAGGGTGGCCGAAGCCAGGAACGTCTGTCCCTTCGACAGTCGAGCCGGACCAATGACTGTGCTCACCTGGATTGCGCCGGGCGTTTGGACCAGCGTCGACCCCGCGTCGCCGATCGAACCGCCAACGATCGCATTGCTGTTGGAATCGCGACCCGACACGGTCGCTCCGATCGTCACCACTCCGCTGGGTGTTGCCGAGCCCACGACCACATCGAAGGCCAGCTGTGCCGTCCCGTTCCCGGCAACCGTGCGCGGGTTGTCCGACCGGGCCGTCGACGTTACGTTCCTGTCGCTGAAGGACAGGCTTGCCACCGTGATGCTTGCTTGCGCCTGGCCGCCGTTCTGTACCGTCAACGTGGCGACGGCGGTCTGGCCCTTGGAGACCAGTTGTTGCATCAGCACCGACAAGGGCGCCAGCCCCGCCCTCGCGAGCACGTTCAAGGTGGCAACGCTCGCAGCGTTGGCCGAGGCGTTTCCCCCGGAGAGGCGATCCACGGCACGAATGTCCACCGACGCGGCCACGGGACCCGACGAGGCGCTGCTGCTGACCAGCACGGTGACGCGGAAGTTCTGAGTCCGACCAGGCTGGATCGAGCCGGGATTCGAAACACCCGACACCGTGTTGACTCCGGGGTTGTCGAAGGTGACGGCGACCGAGCCGATGTCCGCCGTCGATTCGCCCGTGTTGGCCACCGACAGCGTCGCCGTGAACGTTTGTCCGACGCTGACCGCCGCCGGCAGCCCCAGCGACTGGATTGAGAGCGTGGCGGGCCGGACGATGACGAGCGTCCCGGCTGTCGCGTTGGCCGCGCTCACCTGCAGATTGCTGCCCGAATCCAAACCCGAGACCGTCGCGGCGGCCGTGTAAGTGCGCCCGGCCGTGTTTGCTCCCGCGGTCACGCGGAATCGGAAGAGGCTCGTGATCCCCGGCGAGATCGCCGGCGGGTTGCCTGAGAGCTGACTGACCGTCAGGTCCTGCGACCCGAAGCCCAGCGTCACGCTCTGAATCGTCACTACCGATTCGCCCACGTTCCCGACCGGAACGCTCACCTGAATCGATTGTCCGGGAACCAGAGGTCCCGAGCCGACGACTTGACCGATCGAGAGCCGCGCCGGGGAAAGCACGCGAATGGCACCCGCGCCGGTGCGCGTGGCCACGCCCGTGGCCCCCGTGAGCAAGTCTCTCGCGACAACCCGCGCGTCGATACTGACCGTACCTGGCGGCACGGAGGTGCCGACGACCACGGTGAAAAGAAGCGCAACCGAATCGCCGGCGGCCACGGTCTGGGAGTTCCCGGCGTCGCTCGTCACGACGAATCCCGGCTGGCTCAGGAACAGCGTCGCGGAATCGATTCGCGCGCCGCTGCCGCCCGAGTTCGTGACGGGCATCAGCACGCGGAAGCTGCCGCCCGGGACAATGGTCCCGGGTGTTTGCAAGTTCCCCACGGAAAGCGAGGAAGGCTCCTGTATAGGCAAGATCCCGCCGTCGGTCCGCACGCCTCCGGCAGCCTGGGCGCTCACGGCGTCCGTGGCGTCGACCTGGATCCGGAAGCTGGGAGAGCCGCCTGGCGCGCTGGTGTCGATCGTGATGGTGAACGTCAGGATGGCGTAGCTGCCCGGCTCGATCCGCGTCGCGTTGGAGACCGAAGCCGCGACCGCCAGCCCGGTCTGGCTGGGAGTCACGATCGCGTTCGACAGCAAAGCGGCATTGCCGCCCGTGTTGGTCAGCTTCAGCGTTGCCGTCACGACCTGGCCGCGCGCGCCAACAGCCGGTAGGCCCAGCTGCCCGATGGACAGCAGCGCTCGCGTGAGATTCAGCTTGACGCTTTGTGCTGTCGACGTGAGGCTCGACGGACCGCTGGAGCCAACGACGGATCGGACGTAGGTATCGACCCCGTCAGCGAGGAGTCCAGTGAAGTAAGCCGAACTGTAGTCTCCGAAGGAGGCTGAGGTTGCGACTCCGTCGAGCGTGCCGTCGGAAGCGTCATCGGAGAGGTTTGCCAGCAGTTGTGCCGTGGCGACCCCTTTGGCGCTGGCCTGCTCGGTCAGACCCGCCAGCACCAACCCGTAGCGCGCTGCCTGGCTGTCGGCCGTGCCGGACGTCTTGGGGACCGCCGGGACGGTGTGAAGGATGTCGCTCAAGCCGAAACGCGTCCCGATCTCGTTGGCGGCCGCTTGCAAGCTCACCGCAGTCAGGCCTCGGAAAAGCGCGAGCTGAAAGGCCAGACTTGTGAGCGGTGTGACCACAACGTTGGAAATGTTCGTCCCGGCTGCATAGTTGGGAAGGAATCCGAAGACCGGCTTCTCCGGAGCGATGAACTCGGTGCCCATGCCGGCCGCCTCGCTCGCGAACTCGCCGGATACGCTATAGATGAGGGGCCCGGAGTAAGCGGCGTCGTTGAGCTTGATGTTGAACGAACCGTTGTTGCCGACCGTACCCGAACCGATCAGATCGCCCTGTCGGCCGCCGCTGACGCGGAAGATCTGGACGGGACTGCCCGCAACGAAAGGCCCCTTGAAGGCCGTTCCTCCGGTGGAGCCGGCAGTCTTGCCTCCGGGTGTCGTCGGGGTCGGGGAGCCTCCTCCTCCGCCCGCGCCGCAGCCGGTCGCCGCCAAGGCCACGAGACTGGCCAGGAGCAAAAGGACCGGCAGGGAGGTTCTCATTGGGGATCCGGGGCGATTGCAAGAAGCGGGCCCGTGTCGGAACTTGCGACACGTACGCGCAAGAGAAGGCCCCGCCGGTACCTGGCGGGCCCGATTGGTGCCTATAAGACGCGCATCTGGACATGTCAATGCACCTGAACGTGCGCGGCCATCAGCGCAGGGCCAGCCAAGCGAGTCCGGCCATGACGGTTGCCGCGGCGCCGGCCAGTCGCCAGAAGTCGGTGCGGAAGTACGGCACGCGCCCGTAGGAGCAGTGGACCTGCTCGGACACGTCCTGTCCGGCGAGCATTCGATCGAGCACGTCGCCCACCTCTCGGC
>JACQFU010000315.1 GCA_016199905.1 Candidatus Wallbacteria bacterium | reverse complement strand
GGGTCGCCGAAAGGGTCCGTGCTGACGACGGTCACGGCCAGACTGCCGTTGGAGCGCTCGAACGCCAGCACGGGCCGCCGCTCGCGACCGAGCGTCTCCAATACCTCGGCAGAAACGGCGAGGTCGCCATCCTCGCTTCGTAGGCAGAATCGATCGGCACCGAGGTGCACGGGCTGGGCGGAGCGCGCACGCTCGACGCGGGAGACCAGGCCGTAGGCTTCGAGCCGGCCGACGTCCTCGGTGGTGAAACCCAATCGAGCCAGGTCGCGCCGCTCCACGCGCCAGCCGCCTGCGCCGTCGAGCAGCGCGCGCTCCAGGGATATCGTCGGATGCGAGCGCCGGCGGCCCGGCGGCAGCAGGAAGCTCGCGATACCCCATCCCTGCTGGAACTTCGCGATGTTGTCGGGCTTGATTGGGTTGGCGCCGATGATCTTCGCCAGCCCCTGGTAGTGAACGGCGGTTCGGGCGCGCTCGGCATGGTCCTGGAAGCGCTCGTCGGCGACTCGCATCGCCAGCCCGCGGTCCGACAGTTCCAGCACCAGGTCCCACAAGAGTCCGTCGAAGACCTCGGGTTCGCCGGCCAGGTCCTCTTCCGTCAAAAGATGAAGTAAGTCCGTGACACGCTGGCGGGCCTCGGCGGCGCACACGCTGAGCTTGCGACCGCCCCGGTACAGCTCGGCCAGCCGCTCCTCCTTCTCGGTCGCGCCGAGGGAGCCGGAGGCGGCCTGGCGCTCCAGCTCGAGCGTGGCGGCGGCGCGGGCCTGCGAGTCGTGGGCGCCCGTGTCCATCCGGGAGAACTCGCGCCGGATGCGCAGCAGCTCTTTCTCCACCAGGTCCTGCGGCACCGGCGACACGCCTGCCGACAGGTCCAGCAGCCGCGCGCCCCAGCTGGCGAGCTTGCCGGCAATGAGGTTCGACTCCTCGATGGTCGCCTCCGTGAGCATGTTGTCGATCAGCAGCTTCGTCAGCAGGTCCGTGAACAACGTGTCGGTCGTCCCCTCCGGAGCCGGGATCGCGAAGTCGGCGCCGCTCTCCCTGAGAGTCAACGCATCTTCCTGGGCGCAGACCACCGCGATCTTCCCGCACCGTGGCCGATCTTCGCGGATCAGCTGAGCGGTCCAGCTGCCGATGGTGGTCTCCAGGTTCGGCACGTGCAGGATCACGAGAGTGCCCGGGTTGGTGCGCAGCGCCCGCAGATAGGTGGCGCGCTGGCCGTGCTGTTCGTAGGCCCCCGAATAGAACTTCACCCGGGAGTGTTGCATCATCTCGGCGAACTTCAGGGCGCCCTCGGCCGCGTCGAAGCTCTCCAGCGCCCCGACGAAGGCGATGTCCAGGTTGTTGCCGGCGATCCATCTTGCCAGGCGGCGGACCTCGTCGCGCGCGGCCGGGTAGGCCAGCGTGGCGCGCGCGACGGCGGGGAAACTGGCCAGCGAGCGGTAGAGGTGGCGGGCCCGGCCGGGCTTCAGCAGCCCTCGAGACTCGTGGAGGAAGACCAGCATCGCCAGCAAGTCTTGAAGCGCCGTGAATGCGGCGTAGGTGCTGCCGACCGCCTTCTCCCAGGGCAGGTTCGTGACACTGGCGCCCAGGCTTCGGGAGGCCGAGCGCGCCAGCTCGCTGGTCACCAGGTTCGTCACGGCCCAGACGAACGGCCCGTTCTTCCAATCGGCGCCGATCCGCTCCAGAGTCTCCTCCGCCAGGGCGACCACGGGCTTGGTGCCGCCGCTGTTGGAGACGAACGCAAGCAGCGTGCGCTCGTCGACGTGCGGCGACTGCATCCGGGCCAGGTTCGACTCCAGCGCCGTCGTGTGGACGGCGTTCAGCCCCTCGAACTGCGCCGCGGCGAACGCCATCCCCAGCACGTTTCTGCTGGTGCCTTCGCCCAGCCCCACGATCGTTTGCACGCGCCGGAGGATCGCCTCCAGCTCCGGCCGCGACAGATGCCCCGGCTCCAGCCGGAAGAGCGCCGACGCTTTCAGCGCGATCTCCGACTGGATGCGTCCGTGGGCGTCGAAGCGGCCTTCGAAGATCTGGCGCGTGTTCCGCAGGAGCGTGACGAAGCTCAGGAGGATCTCTGCGCCGTACTGGTTGTCGACGGCGTAGGTGACCGGCTCCTCGGTCGGGAAGGCCTTCACCTGCTTGTGCAGGATGGGCGTCGGACCGCTCAGAATCTCGCCCAGCACCGTGTCGTAGACCACCGTGCGTTCGACTCTGGAGCGCCCCGCAAATTCGCCGGAGGCGCGCAGGGTGGCCGCTCGTTCCTGGCCTCGGAGTCGGTAGTCGATGATGGGCGACCGGACCTTCGCCGGAAGCAGCCGCTCGCCGGTCAGCAGATCGAAGAATCCTAGCGACGGCTCACGCGGATCGTCCGAGCGCGAGCCCAGCTCCGCCATCTGCCATTCCTCGAGCGCGTAGTAATCGACCTCGCCCTCGCGGATCTTAACGGTGGCCCCGGTGGTGATGTAGTCGACCGCCACGTTCTCGTGACGTTCGCCCGCGTACCGGCGGATCTGCGCACGCAGGTTGGCCAGGCTGCTGGCGAACTTGATCGGCATCTCCGGATCGTCGGCGTCTTCGAAAAGGACCATTCCGCCGGCCTTCGGGCCGCGCACCAGCGTGGCGACAGGCAGCGGCGAATCTTCCCGGCTCCGGATACTGGTGAGCGTTTCGTAGACGTAGACCGACGTGGGATCGGTGAAGCTGATCAGCCGCGCGGCCAGGGCTCCGGAGATCGTGACTGCCGTGGCGCCGGCCTCGCGAAGGCGCGCCGCCAGCTCGAGCAACGCGTGGCGCTGGTCGGCGAAAGTGCGCTCCACGAGCTGACCTCGTTCCTCGAGGACCGACCGCTCGGGCAGGACGCGGCGAGCGCCCAGGTCGTCCAGAAGCCAGCGCAGGCAGCGATCGCCGCCCACGATGCGATCGGCGAAGAGGCACTCGTGGAGCAGCCGCTGGATGCGCGGGATCTCCTTGGAATCGCTGTCGGCGTCGTTTTGGAATCCTTTCTCCAGGAAGTACCGCTCCCACTTGATCTTGCTGTTGACGTCGCCGTTATGACCCACCTGAAACGGGCCATCCTCGCCGGCTCGCAGCGGGAACACTTCGCGAACCTGCGCAAGCTCGGCGGGGCGAAGGGCGTCGGCCAGGACCTCGCGAGTCATCCGTTCGGTGTGCAGGTGCGCGTTGGCGGAGCTGTACATGTTGTCGCCCTGCGTGGCGGCGCGGGTCTGAGCGCCGGCGACCAGCACGAGCGAGCTGCCCTGCTCCAGCCCGGGGAGTCTCTTCAACAACTGGGCGACGGTGAGGTAACCCCGCTCGTCGATGTCGCCCGAAGTCTTGGCCCCCACCAGGTCCACCCGGCCCGTGGCCAGGTCGAGCACCGACAGCGAGATCCCGTGCGAGTCGTAACCGGCAGCCGAGCCCTCGCTGGTGATGTCCACGACGGCGCGCAGGAAATGCCGATTGTGCTCGACGACTCTCTCGCGGCCCAGATTCGCCTCGTGCGGGATTCGCGCCACGCCGCCGCCGACCGAGCAGCCCGACGGATAGGCCGGAGCGCGCATCCAGTCTTCGGGCCCCAGCTGCCAAGCCAGCGCGTTTTCGAGATCGACGAACCTGCAACCGGCCAGCGCCGCCGCCGAGGTCTTCAGCGCCCAGGCCAGCGAGGGCCCGGCTAGCGGCCAGAGCGGGTCAGCCTCCAGGAGGCGAATCGCGAGAAGCAGCACGCCCGAATGATAGAGGAGAGCCGCCCGGAATAGAAGGGGGGCGACACTCGCTGGGAGCGATGCAGGCTCGTGGGGAAATCGGCAGGACGGGCCTCCGTGCCCGCCGAGAAGCAGCCTCGGTACTGGGCGGGCGCAGAGACCGGCAAACGAGTCAGTACCTGCTGAAGCGCTTCTTCGACTTGCCGACCAGGGCGGCGGGCTTCAGGGCGTCGGGGCCGAAGCGCTCGCGGATGGCGTCGGCGGCGCGGTCGACCTTTGAGGCCTTCACCTCGTCGGCAGGGGGACCGAACAGCGTCTGCTGGCACGGCTCTTCGCCGGTTTGAAGTTCGCAGGCCGTGACGCCGAGGAGGCGGACCGGCAACGCGGGCATGGGCTCGGCAAGCAGGGCGCGAGCGGCCCGGTAGATCGTGCGGTCCGCGTCGGTAGGGCGGGAGAGGCGGCGGGTGCGGGTGCAGGTGACGAAATCCTCGGTTCGCAACTTCAAGCGCACGGCGGTGGTGGTGAAGCGGTGGCGGCGGAGGCCACCGCCCACGTCCATCGCAAGCCCCAACAGGCACTCGTACATCTCGACGGGGTCGTCCACGTCGACCTCGAAGGTGCGCTCGCTGCCCAGCTGCTTGGGCGTGCGGTGGGGCTCGACGCGACGCTCGTCTTGGCCCCGGGCAAGAGCCTGCATGTGTGCCACGCTCGCCGGCCCCAGGCGGGCCGCAAGCTCCGGCGCCGGGGTGCGAGCGATGTCGCCCACTGTCCGGATGCCCATCGCCTCCAGCACCTCTGCGGTTCGCTTGCCGACGCCGAAGACCCGCTGGACTGGAAGGGGTGAAAGGACCTCCTGGACCTTTTCGGGTGGAATCACGGTCAGGCCGTCGGGCTTCCCCAACTCGGTGGCCAGCTTCGCGAGGAATTTGTTGGGGGCGACCCCGACCGAGCACGCAAGCCGGGTCTCGTCGAGGATCGTCTGTTTGATGCGGCGAGCCATCTCTCTCGGAGGGCCGAAGAGCCTCTCGCAGCCCGCGGCGTCGAGGAACGCCTCATCGATGGACAGCGGCTCCACCAGCGGGCTGAACCGCCCCAGGATCTCCATCACCTGTGCGGAGACGGCCGCGTAGAGCTCCATCCGCACGGGCAGGAAGACGCCTTGCGGACAGCGGCGGAGCGCCTCCCGGATCGGCAGCGCCGAGTGAACGCCGAAACGCCGCGCCTCGTAACTGCACGTCGAGACGACGCCGCGGCCCTTCGGATCGGCTCCCACGATCACCGGCTTGCCGGCCAGCTCGGGCCGCTCGCGCACCTCCACGGATGCGAAGAAGGCGTCCATGTCGACGTGAAGAATCACCCCCGAAGTCTAGCAGGGGCTCAGCGTCGTCCGGGACTCGAGCGGGGCTGGTGCAGTTCGACGGCCCCGGCCGCGTCTTGGTACCAGACGTCACAGGGCAGGCCACTGGAAACCAGCAGGTCCAGACCGAGCCGGCCGAGTACACCGGGAGGCTTCGTCCAGGCATCCGCGAGTCCCGCGGAACGCGCGCGCAGCGTCACGATGCGCCGGAACGGCACGGGAAGACAAGTGCGCGGGTCGACCGTGTCGCAACCGGGATCTCCCGTACGGGAGGTGCTCAGGGAGCAGTCGCGCAGCTCGATGACCGGACCGATGCGGCCGTCCAGCCCGCAAAGCAGCACTCTCCAGCAACGCGGGCCGAAGCCGACCATCGTGCTTCGCCCAAAGTCGATGTAGCCTGCGCCCGCGCCGGCGCGCAGCATCGCCTCGCGCATCCGGTCGGCGGCGTAGCCCTTGCCGATGCCGCCCAGATCGCAGGCCATTCCGCTGTGCGCCAGCGACGCCGAGCCGCCCCGGACCTCCAGCCCGGCACCGTCTACCAGGGCGCGCGTCCCGGGCGAGAACGCGGCGGCCCTGTCGCCACGGCGAAGCGCCAGGACCACCGGCCCCACCGTGACGTCGAACGCACCGCCGCTGGCGGCGTGGACGGCTGCCGACATCCGGAGCACGGCGAGCAGATCGTTGGAAACCGGCCTCGGGCCGGTGCCGGCAGCCCTGTTGAAGGCCGAGAGCTCCGTCGTCCCGCGCCAGTCGCTGAGCACGCCGTCGAGCCTCGCAGCCTCGGCAAAAGCCGCCTCCACCGCGGCCTCGGCAACGCGCCGGTTCGAGGCGACGGCGGTCACCTCGAGCAGGGTCCCCATCGCCTGCCGCGTGGCGGCGACTGTGGCGGTGCCGGCTGCCGCCGTGACGCAGTGCGTCAGTAGCAGGACGGTCGCGAGCACGGCCCTCACGTGCGTTCGTCCTCCTCGGGCGCGGGTCCGCCGCGACGCCAGTCGGAATCGCCGTAGCCGCTCCTGGCGCTCGTCCACATCGCCCGCAGGACCAGCGCCATTAGAACCGCCAGCGACGTCTCGAGAGCCAGGAAGCTGCCAATCTTGAGGTAGGCGAAGCCGGGGTGCACGAACCGCACCAACCACCCCGCCAGCTCGTCGGACACGGCCGACAGGAAGGACGACGCGATCAGCAGCGCCTTCACGTTCCGGTCGATGGGCACGAACAGCACCAGGTGGGTCAGCGTCAACACCAGCACGCCCATCGCGAAGAGGTGGAAGTGGGCGACCTCCAGCATCCCCCGATAGGTCTTCGGCTGGGTGAAGCTCTCTTCGCTGCCGAGATAGTGGGCGACGACCGAGCCGTAGCTGAGCCCCATCGAGTGGAAGTAGAGCGCGGCATTGGTGACCCAGAAAAGCGCCGTGTAGATCAGGAACATCCAGACGATGGCCAGGAGAAGGCGGTTGCGAGTCCACTCGCCGGTGACCACGAAGCGCATGTCAGTGGGCGCCGCTCCGCCAGACACCGTGGAGCGCCAGCGCGCGCCGAACCGCCGCGGCGATGGAGCGAGAGCTGAGCGTGCTGCCCACGACGCCCGCGATGTCGCCTCCGACGCGCAGGTCGGCTCCAGCGGCCTTTCCTTTGAACTGCTCGAACCAGCGGGCTGTAGGCAGGTACTCCTCGGGCTCCTGGAAGGAGCACATCAGCGTGGCGGCGACTCGCCCCTCCGGGGAGAGCACCACCAGCAGCGTCTCGGGCTGGGTCTTCACTATCTGCGTGTCGAAGACCGCCAGCCCGTCGAGCTTGCCCGCGGCGCGCGCCTCGTAGACGGTCACCAGGGGAGAATCGAGCTTGGAGCCGCAGGCCTTCTGGACGGTGTCGACCTGCTCGGTCGTGAGGAAGAGGTCCTTGGCCTCGACGGCCTGCCCGGCCGGAAAGGCCGCCTTGAGCGCCTCGTCCTTGGAGAAGAACACGCGGGCCGGCGCGCTCCCGGCCAAAGCGAGCCAAAAGAGCGACGCGGTTACAATGGCCAGCCGGTGCCTCATCAGAAGATCCACCCTACACCCAGGTCGATCTCGTCGGGCCTGGCGCCGGCGCCGAGATCGAAGATGCGGTAGTCGAGCTTCAACACGATCTGCGGGTCAGGCTTGTAGTCGAGGCCGACGGTCGTGAGACGCACATCCTTGGACGGATCGTCGGCGAACCCGGCCGGCACCCGATCCAGAGTATCGAAGGCCTCGCGTCTCACGAAGAGGTCCAGCGACTGGTTCGACCTGGAATTGAAATGCGGCATCAGGTCGTAGGCCGCCTCGACGTAGGCGCCGGAGAGCCTGCTGCCGATGGGACCGTTGGAGGGACGGCCTGCCGCGGCGGCGCGGACGATCTCCGCGGCGCTCAGGACGCCGGCGTCGTCGACGTTGGCGCGCGTGCCCAGGGCGCGCAGTTGCAGGCCGCCGCTGCGGTACTGGGCGTGGGCCTCCCACAGATTCAAGTGAACGTCGGGACGGACCATCGTGCCGGCGGCATCGACTTGAAAACTCTCCCCCTGGCCCTGGTTGCCGGAGTAAACGCTGCCGCCGGCCGACAGCTCGGGAGTGATCTGGTAGTCCGAGCGGAGCACCAGGGAGGAGTCTTCGGCGAGCGCCTGGGCGCCGCCCTGTCTGCCCTCGCGGAGGTTGTCGCCGCTGAACCCGCTGGCCCGCATGCTCGACACCACGCAGGCCTGGTAGTCCCACTCGTCGGTGAGCTTGCCGAAGATGCCGGCGCCTGCCTCGCCCCAGGTCGCCGGGATGATCTGACGTTCCACCTCGGGGCGCTGGTTGCCGTGATAGAAGAGCGGCTCGTGCAGCTGGTTGATGAACCCGATCGGCAACAACAAGATGCCGGCGCGGAAGTTGAGCTTGGGATCGTTGAGGAAGTCCATCTGGGCGAACTCGACGCTCACGGAGCCGCCCTTCTCGGTGGTGGCGTCTTCGTGTTCGACTTCGGCGTTGAAGACGAGGCGGTCGTTGAACTTGTAGCCCGTGTAGAGCACGAACCGCTGCAGGTCGACGGAGTTGGTGTTCGCGCCCTTGTGGTTCACCAGGCCGGTGTACCAGCCCTGGCCGTAGCCGCCGATGGAGAACCCCTTCTCCTTTTGGTAGACCTTCGATGCGGCCGGACCGACGCCGTACTGCGCCTTCAGCTCTTTCTTCTCGGGGAGCACGAGCGCCTCGCGCAGCTTGCGCACCTCCTCCGTGAGGATCTTTTGACGGCGCTGGTTCTCCTCGTCAGCCTTGGCCAGGCGAGCCAGCTCCTGTTCCAGCCGGGCGACACGCCCATCGGCCGTTTCCTGGGCGCGCGCCAGCGGCGCGATCGCCAGCGCGAGCGCAAGTCCCCATCCCAGTCCTCTCATCGTGTTCGAGATCATCGCGCACTCTCCTCCGCCCCGGATCCACTGAAGTTGAAAATCATTATCAATAACGGTTGCAGGGCATCAATCTACACGACGGCGCGGAGAGTGTCAACCGAGGATCGAGGGGAAAATGCGAGGACCGTGACCGAGGTCACACTCGGTAGTTCCAAACGACGCAAAAGAGCATCCGACGCCAGTACGGAGAGGAGTTGCCCCGGAAGCTCGAGCCCGGGTTCCGCGGCCTACCGCTGTCCCAGAACCGTCAGCGTGTCGGCGTCGTTGTTCGCGACGTAGGCCCGTCTGCCGTCGGGCTCGAAGAGCAGAACGTGCGGGATCTTCCCGGTCTTCAGGCGCGTCAGCTCCTCGAAGGGCGCCAGCGACAGCACGCTCACGCTGCCTTCATTGTCGTTGGTGACCAGACCGAAGCGGCCGTCGGGCGAGATGGCGGCGTCGGAGAACGCGAAGCGGCCGACCTCCACTCGGCCCACGAGCCGGCCGGCCCGCAGGTCCACCAGGGCCGCCGAATCGTCCTCGCTGTGGGCCACCAGGGCGAGCGTCCCGTCCGGGCTGATCGCCAGGGGAGCAGCGCCTTTCCCCTTCGTTTCGATCGGCTTCAGCACCCGGTCGGCGACCGTGTCGATCAGCGTCAGCGTATTGGAGCCCCAGTTGCTGACGACCAAGGTCCGGCCGTCGGGCGTCATCTTCATGGACCACTGCCCGACGCCGAGGCCTTCTTTGAGAACCGTGGCGACGCGGCGGCCGGGGACGTCCAGGACCAGGATCCGGTCCGAGCTGGAGTCCATCGCGTAGACCTTCTTCTCGTCGGGCGTCGCCAGAATATGGTAGGCGCCCACACCGACGTCGATGCTCGCGAAGGGCTTGAGGCTCCAGGCGTCGAGCACCTCCACCTTTCCGGCGTAGTAGCAGCTCACGAAGAGCAGCGAAGCCGCCGGCAAAAGGCACATCGCGCGGGGACCTTCGGATACGGGAGCCCGGGCCACGACCGTTCCCCGCTCGAGGTCCACCATCACGACCTCGTTGGTTTTGAAGCAGGCCACGGCGGCACGACGTCCGCTGGGGAGCAGCTCGATGGCGAGCGGCACCTGCCCCACGGGAATCTTCCCGACCTGCGCACCCGCGACCGGGTCGATGACACCCAGGGCTGATTCCTCGCCCAGACAGACGTAAAGCTTGGTGCCGAGCGCCATGGCGTTCGGACCCTTGCCGACGCCGATCTGGCCGATGCGATCGAACCCGTCCCCGGCCAGCGCGGAGCTGAAGCCGGCAACGAGGACGATCAGGAGCAGGATTGTCGGGTGCCGCATGGATTGCCTCCCCTCCTTCATCGAGGGGCGCGATTCTAGCGCCGGCGGCGCCCGAAAGCAAGCGCGCTACCGGGAATCGAACTGCTGCCAGAGGCAATCGGGGACATCCGGGGGATTGAGCACCGCCCGGAGCTTGCGATAGCCCTTCTTGTAGTACCAGGGCTCGGCGATGGCGTGGAGCTTTCCCCACTCCACGGCCTCCTTCAGCTCCAGGAGCCTTTCGGGGGCGCAGAGATACTCGCTCACCGAGAGCGTGAGCAGCTTCCTCACGGCGGCCGCGTAGACGTTCAACCACTTCTCGGCTAGCACGTAAAGCTCGCTGTGGTAATGGAAGACCTTCAGGTGCCGTTGTCCCATGAAGAATGAGGTCTCGCTCGCGATGGAAAGCCGCTGCCGCATCGTTTTCACCAGCGTGAACAGCCGCGTCATGTCGCTTTGCTTCGCGACCGGAGCCGCCGCGGGCGCCTTCTCCTGGGTTGGAGCCACGTCTGCCGCAGGCGGTGCCGCCGGCTTCTGCGCCTTGGCTGCAGCGGCGCCGGCACCGAAGGCAGCCGACGCGCTCAACGCGGCAGCCACTCCCACCAGCAGCCAAACTCGGCCTACGGCCTCACCCACGCGCGGCCCTGTTGCGAAGGTTTTCGACGAAGGTGTTCAGGCCTCGGGTCTGCTTGCCGTCTTTCTCCTGGCCGGGGGTGGGAAGACCTTTCTGGGCCAGCATCGTGAACCGTAGCTTCACGAGGTTGTAGACCTTGTTGATGTTGGGCACCTCGCGCAAGCGGTTGTAGACCGTGGTCTGGTCGGGAGCCCGCTCGATGCACTGGTCGAAGAACTCCTTGGCCACGTCCACGCGGTCGGCCACCAGCGCGCACTTGCCCATGTCGAAGTAGACCTCGAATAGTTTCTCGCGCTTTCCCAGGCGCTTCAGCAGCTCGATCATGTTCTCGTAGGTCTCGATGTCGTCCAGCGAGCCCCGCAGCCGCTTCTGGTACTCCTCGAGGCTTTCCTCGAACATCCCGACCATGCTGAAAAGGCTGACCACCAGATCGCTGTAGCTGGAGGCCTTGCTGAAGATTGTCCCCTCGCGCCTGTAGATCTCCGCAAGGTAGACGTGGGCGAGCGTGAAGTTCTTGTCCGTGTGGAGACACTTGATGAAGTTGTCCTTGGCGGTGGGCCGCTTCTTGAAGAAGTCTTCGATGGCCATCGCCGCCAGCGTGTCTCGAGCCAAGCTCGACTGGTTGGTCTCGTTGTAGAGCGAGTAGAGCTTCTCGTACGCCAGGATGTTGCCGGGGAACTGCTGGAGGAACTGCGCGTACGTGTCGATGTGCCACGCCGCATCGCGTTGCCCCTCCAGACTGCGCATCTCGGAAAAGAACGCCTCCACCTGCTGGGCGCGCTTGGCCACCTCCCCGGAGAGCACTTCGAACTCCTGCTGGGCCCGCGAGTTGGTCGGGTCCATCGTGAGGATCGTCTCCAGGTCGGCCAGCGCCTCTTCCAGGTGATTGGCGTCCAGCTTCTTGTTGATGACGTCGTACTGGATGCGCTTGGCAGCGCTCAGAGCGCCGCTCTTGGCCAGGAACTGGGCATAGCCGCGCTGCAGGATCGGCTCGTCGGGGAACTGGTTCAGAAGGTTGTCGTAGGTGGCCAGCACCTGCTCGTAGTTGTCCGCGCCCCCGAGCATGTCGACCAACCGCTCCTCGACCAGCAGCCGATGCTTGTCCAGGCTCATCTTTCCGTAGATCGTGCAGATCTGGCTGAAGATCTTCACGAACTCGTCGAAGCTGACCTGATAGGTGCTGACCTCCTCGCCCTCTGCGCGCCGCTTCTTCGTCACGCGCAGGACGCTCACCAGGAAGTTCATCCACTTCTCGATGAACTCGGCGTAACGCGTGGCTTTCACGGGCAGCGACAAGAGGCTGTCGAACTCACCCAGGGCGTCGAGGTACTGCTTCTCGGCCAGGAAATTCTCGGCGCGAGCGTAGTGAGTCTCCGACAGCTCGAGTTGCGCCAGAGTCTTGCCGCCGGCGCCCGGAGCCCCCGGCCGGTCGACGGATCCCGGCGGCGTGATGAAGGCGTTGAACGCGCTGACCAGATCGCCC
>JACQFU010000314.1 GCA_016199905.1 Candidatus Wallbacteria bacterium | reverse complement strand
CGTTGGACGCCGACGGACACTTCGACGCCAAGACCGGGAGCTGGCACCAGGAGCTTCGCTACGAGGACGACGACGGCCGCATCGGCGGCGACGGCGCGCTCGACGGAGGCCGGACGGCGCTTTTCGCGGCCGACTCGGCCGAGCCGATGATCCGCTACCGCTGGCAGGCCAGCCCGGCCTTCGGCGGCGACCTGGAGCGGATCGAACTCTACCTGGACACGCCCGGCAAGCCGGCGAAGCTGGTCGACGTGAAGCGCAACACCGGGAAGGCCGAGGTCCTGGAGCCGGCGGCCTTGGTGGACTCGACGGCTCCGGCCGGTCCGGATGGGTGGCGCCGGGCCGTCCTCTCGAAGCTGCGGGGCGCGCACGGCCTGCTGGGCGGGCCGAAGGCCTCCACGGCGATTTCTCTTGGCGGATTCACGCATCGCGAGCCTGCGCCGCCGTTCGACTTCCGCTGCTACACCAACCCCGTCTGGGCGCTGCCCGTGCAGGCCCAGACGCGCGTAACGACTGCCAGCGGAGCGGTGCCTCCGGGCGGGCTGACGATGGCCTTCCGCTTCGCCATATCGATGGCCGCGGAGCCGGTCACCGCGCGCATCGTGCCGATCGACGCCGCCGGCAACGCGTCCGGCCCCGGCACCCCGCTCACGGGCCAGCCCGGCGCTCCGGCCGGTTGGTCGCGCAACTCCCGCGACGGCATCGCGAGCGGCACCTACACCGTCACCAACGCGGGAGCGCCGATCGCGCTCTCCAGCTCCGCCGACGGCCGGAGCTTCGTCGTCATTCTGGACGCCCCGCGCGACGCTCACGCCAATCGGCTCAATGCCGTGGCGTGGCGCGTGAAACTGTAGGGCGCCGCCTACAGCTCGGCGTGCTGCTGGCCTTCGAAGGGGAAGCCGGCGGCGCGCCACGCGTTGAACCCGCCGGCCAGCGACGCCACGTGCCGGAAGCCCATCCGCGTCAGCACGTCGGCGACGAGGATGCTGCGAAGCCCGCTGCCGCTGCAGATCACGATCTCGGAGTCTTGGAGCTCTGCTCGTTCCCTGAGGTCGCGTTCCAGCAGTTCCCGGCCGATGCGCTCTGCGCCCTGGATGTGGCCCAGCACCCAGGCCTTGTCGTCGCGAATGTCGACGACGTGGACTCGGCCGTCCCCGGCAAGACGCCGGGCCTCGACCTCTCCGGGGCTCATCTCTCGGACCCGGCTTCGCGCCTCCTGCACGAGCTGCAGGAATCGCTCCGACAACTCCTCGCGCATCTCATACAAATCAAACCACGCCGGGGGCGATCATGGCCACTACCCTTTGCACTTCCTCGAAAGTTGTCAGGCCTTCCAGTGCCTTGGAGAACCCATCGTGGACGAGCGAGCGGTGGCCGGATGCGGTCAGCCGGCTCGCCAGTTCGCCGGCTCCCAGGCCGTCCTGGATTGCGGCGGCCAGCTCGGGCGTCAGCAGGAGCACCTCGTGGATCGCCATCCGGCCGCTGAATCCGCGGAAGCCGCAGGAAGCGCAGCCGACCGGCTCGTAGAGCGTGGTGCCGGTCAGCGCCAGCCGTTCCTTGATGACGACGATCTCCTCCGGCATTCGGTAGATCGGCCTGCGGCAGGCCGTGCAGAGCTTGCGGACCAGGCGCTGGGCCACGACGGCGCGCAGGGCGTTTCCCAACTGAACGGCCTGGGCCCCGAGCGCGAGCAGCAGCTGCAGCGCCGCCCCCGCGTCGCAGGCCGTGACGCCTGCCAGGACCAGCCGGCCCCCGATGGCGGCCGCGACGGCTTGCCGGGCTGCGGCCGCGTCGGCGATCTCGCTCACCATCACGACGTCGGCGTCCTGCTCCACCGCGGCGGCGATGAGCGCGCCGACTCCGGGGGGCGGCGGCGCCGCGGCGACCGCGACGGCGGTAGTCTCCGCCTGCATCTGGCAGACGCCGGCGAGCTTCTGTTCGATGGGATCCTCGACCGAAAAGATGGCGAATCCGTCGGAGGGGATCTCGGCCAATGCGGCCGAAAGCGTCGTGCTGCGGCCGCTTTTCAGCGGGCCACCGACCAGGACCAGGCCGCCGGTGGGGCTGCGAAGCAGGTTGCGGATCCGCTGCAGGTTCGGCCTGGAAAAGCCGAGGGCGTCGAGCGCGAAGCGCCTGTCGGGTGCCTCGACGACGCGGATGGCAAGCCGTTCGCCGACAAGCGTCGGCGCGCACGAGACGCGCATCGTCAGGTCGCGCTTGTCCTCGCGATCGCCTACGGGAAGGCGCATCCTCCCGGAGCGGGGCGTCTTGCGGTCCCTGGGGTCCAGCCCCGAGAGCCGCTTGATCAGATCGATGAGGCGGGTCTGGTCGGCGGCCGACAACGGGATGGTCCGGTCCTCCAGCATGCCGTCGCGCCTGAACCGCACTTCCAACCCCTCCGGTGCCGGGCAGAGGTGGACGTCACTGACGCGGCCGCGCGATGCTTCGAGCAGCACTCGGCCCAGGAGGCGCATCAACTCGGTGTCGCTGGCAGGTCCGGCTGCTGCCACGGGCTCGGCGGATGGCCCGGCGGCCGGCTGTTGATCGGCGCCCGCCCGCAACCGTCCCAAGAGCCCCTGGAGCTCCGAGCGGACGGCCACCTCGAGTCGGATGGGGCACTGAAAGTACTCCGCCAGCGGCGCCAGGTCGGGCAGCCGGCCGGGATTGGCGACTGCGACGGTGAGACCGTCGGGTCTCAGACACACCGGCACCATCCAGTCCGATTCCATCCGCTCCAGGCCGATCAGCTTTAGCGCGCGGGGAGGCACCTGCACCTGACGCAACCGGGCAAAGGGCAAGCCGTAGGTCTCGCACAGGAAGTAGGCGATCTCCTGCTCGGGGAGGACCTCGAGGTCGAACAGCGCCTGCTCCGGCGCGGCGGCCTTCTCCTCCAGGTACTTGGCGATTCGTGCCTGGTCCGCGGGCGTGAGGCGGCCGGCCTGCTTGAGCCGCGCCAGGATGTCGGGTTTTTCCACGGGGGGGGGGCTCCTGGGCCGCTCAGGCGAGCTCGAGGACCTCGCGCACGCCGAGGGATTCGTTGAGAGTTCGCATCCGCGCCGCCAGGGTCTGCACCAGTTGCAGGCAGATGCCCGGGCGGGACGCGACCGCGGCCACGAACTGTTCTCGGGGGATGACCGCCACGGTGGTCGTGGCGACGGCCACGGCCCCGATGTCGAGCAGATCGCCGGTCAGGAAGGCGACCTCTCCCAGAGCGTTGTCGGGGCCGACAAGCACCGCAGGGGGCGCTTCCAGCGACCCGATGGCCGGGTACTCCACCTGCACCTGCCCTTCCAAGATCCAGTAGAGGTTGCGCAGCGCGGCGCCCGGCATCACCAGCACCTCGCCGGGCTCGAACGTCGCGCGGTCGAGATCGGGCTTGGGGCCGGGGCGAGAGGCGAAGTGGCTCGTCTCGCGATGGAACCAGTCGTCCTCGAAGCCCGCTGCGCTGGGGTCGACGCGGCGGCGCACTTCCACGAGCCGCCTCACGAAAAGGTCGAGCAGCTCCAGCGAGAAGGCCGGGGTGGCGCTCATCACGTCGCAGAAGTTCTGCTGCGTCAGGACGGTGACGATGGAGTCCTCGCGCGCAATTGCGGTTGCGGGCCGGCGGCCTGACGCGAGCAGCGCGGATTCGCCGAAGATCTCGCCCGGGCCGACGGTGGCAATGTGATGCAGCGTGTACCGGTTGAGCGCCTTGGAGACTTCGACCTTGCCGGCGTTGAGCAGGAAGCACTCGCGCCCGGCGTCGTTCTCCAGGAACACCACTTCGCCGGCGCGGAAGAAGCGCTTGCAGTCTTCCGGGGTCCGGGGGGAGTCCCGGCGCGACCCCAGGAAGCCGTTGATGCGGCGCCGGAACTCGGCCGGGTCGAGCGGCAGCTCGAGGAATCGCGTGACGGACAGTTCGCCAAGACGCTCCAGGAATCCCTCCGACGACAGCGTGCTCTCCAGCGCGAGGGCCACGATGGGGAGCCGGCCGTGAGCGGCACGCACGCTGCGGAGAAGGCCCAGATTGCCGCCCGTGGGCGAGGCGAAGAGCAGCAGATCGGGGCTCGCGTGCGCCAGCAGGCCAAGCAAATCCTCCTCCGGTTCGACTGCCCGGGCGTGGACATCGGACTCGAAGGAATCGAGGAGGACCTGGCGGCTAGCACCAGACTCCATGCAGAGCAAGACGCTCCAGAAGGACCAGGTTGCGGACATTTGGAGGCCGTGAGCGGTCGGAAGCCGAGGAAACGGCTTTGCCGCCTTATCGGCAGAATGGGGCTACGGGCTGAGGGCCGGCCCTACTCCTCGGTCTTCGTCGCCGCGAGGACGTAGACCGTGCTGCTCGCCCGGGCGACCAGGCGACCCTCGGTATCTGTGACGTCGCATTCGACCAGACCTACGCTCTTGCCGCGATTGACCACGCGCGCCGCGGCGCGCAGGCGGGACTGACGGACGGG
>JACQFU010000313.1 GCA_016199905.1 Candidatus Wallbacteria bacterium | reverse complement strand
TTTCCCCCACCGTGCGAATGGAGCTGATCGGAGCCGGCCCTCGCACGGCGATCGACTCATTCCAGTGCCATTCGTGAGGGTTTTGTATCTCAAGGGCCGCGGCGTGGGGTTCGCCGGCGCCTTCCGGATGCCCGAGTCGCCCGGTGCGCCGGCGCTGCGGACCGCCGCGGTCGCTCGCGCCGCGCCGGGCGTCGGCCCGGTCGCCAGCTCGGCAGCCAGAACCGTGAGGCGCCGGGCCAGGACGGCCGACGCCGGCCGTTCCCCGGGCGCCGGCGCCAGGCAACTTTCCACGAGCGTCTCGAGCGCCTGGGTGACCCCACTCGCCAGTTCGGACAACTTTGTAGGTTGTGTCTTGAGCTGCATGCCCAGCAGCTTCCCCAGGTTCTCGTGGACGAAGGGCTTCCGGCCCGAGATCGCTTCGTAGAGCATCGCGCCCAGGCCATAGACGTCGGCGGCCTGCCCCGCAGCCTCGCCGCAGAGCACCTCGGGGGCCATGTAGCCCGGCGTGCCAAGGATGATGCCTGTCGCTGTCCTCACCGACTCTCCGGCGGTCGACGTCTTCGCCAGTCCGAAATCTGCGACCTGAGCCAGCCCCTCGCCGGTGAAAAGCACGTTCTCCGGCTTCAGGTCCCTGTGGACGATCCCCATCGCGTGGGCGTGGGCCAGCCCCGATGCGATCGCGGCGGCCACCGAGACGGCCTCCGCTGCCGGAAGCCGGCCTTGCTTGTCCAGCCGATCGCGCAGGGAGCCGCCCTCCACCAGCTCCATTACCAGGTAGGGGGTGTCGCCGGCGAATCCGGCATCCAACACCCGCAACAGGTTCGGATGGTCGAGCCGGGCCTGTACCTTGGCCTCGCGCTCGAATCGTGCGCGGGTTTGCTCCGCGTCGAACAATCCCGGCGCGAGGATCTTGACGGCGACGGAGCGCTCGAGGGCTTCCTGCACCGCCAGGTGGACGGTGCCCGAAGCGCCCGAGCCCAGCTCGCGCACGAGGCGATATCCGGGGATCTGAATCACTCGAGGCTCGAGCCTCAAGCCTACCGCGGCGCGCCCGCGGCCTCGACGCTCAGCCGGTAGGAATAGACGCCGGGAGCCAGGCCGAAGACAGCGATGCAGTCGCCTTCACGAGCCTGGATAGGCTCCAAACCTGCCAGTTCCCGGGCCGTGAGGGGAGAGGCGTCGGGAAGAGGAGAGGCCGGCGAGCGGATCGCGAGGCCGAGCATCGCGCCCGGGCCGCTGGCTGCCAGGTGGAGCCGGTAGCTGCCCGCCGCCGCGAACTTGAGGTAGCGCACGCCCGTCGCCTGGAGCCGTCCGGAGGTCTCGGCAAGGCCGCCGGCCGCGACGGTCGTGGCCGCCATCGGCGGCGTGCTGAGGGATGCGTAGGCCAGATCGGGCGAGGCCGACCCGAGGCCCGAGACGAGGTTGCCGGCGACCCACTTCTCGAAGAGTCCCGGAAAGCCGTCGCTCGGTCCGAACGAGGAGAGAGTCTTCTCCAGACCCTCGATCCCTTCGGCGGGTTCGGCCGTCAGGCGCTTGAGAAACCCGGGCGGCTGGTGGTCCACGAAGTTGGCCGCCAGCAGCAAACAAGCGCCGTAGCTGACGTAGGGTTCCGTGACCAGGGGAGTGGAGGGCCGGCTCGCATAGCGGCGGGCGTGGGCCTGGTCGGTGTCGTAGCCGCAGAGCAGCATCCCGGCCTCACCAAGCGTCTCGCCGATCCAGCCCACCTCGTCCGGATCGAAGGGATGCGCCACGAGATGCACCAGCTCGTGCGAGAGCACGGAAAGCATGTAGTCGGAGGCGGGTGGATTGCCGTCGGTGTTGAGATAGAGGATATCCGTCTCGTTGGAGTGCTGCTGGTACTCCTTCCAGGCCGTCTGTTCGGTCAAGGTGTCAAAGGAGTTGAAAAATCCGTCGAATCCTTGACCGTTGAACCGTCCCATCCGGGTGAACAGGAGCGTCACGCGGGTCTCGCCGTCCAGCCCCGGCGGGATCTCGCCGAACGCCTCACGGTCCACGTCTGCGATGCCTTTGTCCGGATGGCGGGGGGTGCGCGACTCGAAGGTCGACAGGATGGTGTCGACTGCAGCCTGGTCGACGGTGCGGCCCCACTCGGCGTCCTCGACGTACACCAGACAGTGGCCGCCGGCCGCGCGCAGGCTGGCCGTGACGCGCCTGAAGCCCGGGGGCATCACGGTGAGGTCCCAGGCCCAAAGCTCGCGAGTTGCCGGTGCCGCCGCCGGCGCTCTTGCCGGGGCGATCCGGGTCGAGGCGCGCGGTCCGCGAAATTTCGGCAAGTAACGGCCGAGCAGCGGGAGCGCACAGCGCACCGGTGTGGGCGCCGGCGTCGACCCGGCCACGCAGGTCGAGGCGAAGAGCAGCAGCAAGGACAGGCAGGGCAGGGATCTCACGGGCTTCCTCCGATTATTGAGAGGCGATAGACGAAGCCGGCGAGGATAGCACGCGGACGCGCCCCGGGCAACCCGAATGTCGAGCGCCGTTCGCCTACCGGAACGTCTCGTCGAACACCAGCGTGATGGTCGGCTGCGAAACCACGGTCCAGTCGAAGGTGAGTGTCTTGGCCAGCTCCGCGAAGATCTTGTCGAGGCCGATCGGGATGCCCGCGGAGACGGACGCGATCGTCACGACCAGCTTGCGAGCCTGCGGGTCGTAGGCCGCCGTGCCCGCGACCCGGGCGCCGAACATGCCGTAGGTGAGCGAACAGTCGAAGCTGCCCTGCGTGAGCCTCACGGTGACGTCCTTGGCACCCAGCGTCTGGCCCCCGCCGGAGCTCGCCGCGCCCGAGGAGTCGATCTGGTCGATGTGGACTTCGCCCTTCTTGAGGATGGCCGTCAACAGGCCTCCGACCGGGTTGTTGATGTAGGCGTCGTCGACCACGAGCGGGCCCGACACCTTGATTCCGCTCATCAGGGTGGTCTTGCCGCCTAGGCTCACCTGAAGCTGCTGGATGGCGAGATTGCCCTGTCCGTTCTCCTGCGTCACGTTCAACCCCACGACTGCGAAGCGGTCGCCGGCTGCGGGTTCGGTTTTGCCCATGCGCAGGAACCGCGAGAGCGCTATGGCCTCTCGGAGACTGCCCACGACGGGTGACGGCAAGTCGGCCGCAGAGGCCACCGAGACGAGCAGCAGGAGCGGGACCAGAGCGGAGCAGCGCATCGGAGGACCTCCATTGGAAGCGCAAACGTAACGGGGTCCGCATGATAGCGTGAATGCGCCCGAAAGAAAACCAGATTCTGGCGGCGCGGCCCGGGATGTCGTAACTGCCCCTCGATGCAGGTATAGTTGAGAATGGAGCAGGAGGCGAATTCGCTTGAGACAATCTCGACAAGTCATGACTCTGGTCGCGTGCCTGGCGGCCCTGCCAGCGTTCTGCGCCGCCGCAAACCCGCCGGCTGCCAGGCTGATCTACAGCCGTCCCGACCGCCAGTACGGCGCCGAGACGTTTTCCGTGACGGCGCTGTTCGACCGTCCGCTGGTGGGCGCCGAGGTCTTCATCAGCGTCGCGAGCCCTTCGCGACGTGGAAAGACTCTCGTGGAAAAGGCTCCGATGTCGGCCTCGCGCAGCGGCCGGTTCTTCCGCTTCGCGCGCGCCGTTGCCGAGACGGGCGCCGACGACGGAACCTTCGAGATCACGCTGCGGGTCGAGGAGGACGGCAAGGAACCGGTGGACGTGGTCCCGTCGAACGACAGGTTCGCCATCGCCGCGTCTCGGTCTGCGGAGAGCGGGGACTTCGCGGCACGGGCCGACTCCGCCCGACGGTCCGCCGCCGCCGGCACGCTGGCCCTCCCGGGCGAAGTCGCCATCGAGGAGCAAGTCCTGGTGCCCCAGGCGCCCCAGGCACCGGTGTACGCCCCCTACGGATACTACGATCCGCAACAGTACTACTCATCCGGCTATACGCCCGTCTACGGGTACGCCAATTCGTCGCCCTTTTTCGCGTCGACGTTCGGATACGGCGACTATTTCATCCCCTCCACGCGCTACCGGCATCACCCTCCTACGGGGCGGGATGCGTCGCGCCGTCGCCCCGGCCGACTCCGGCTCAGCTCTCGCTGCCGTCGCCCTCCGGGCTGGGTCCCGTCCGGGCCTCGCCGTCGC
This sequence comes from Candidatus Wallbacteria bacterium, assembly GCA_016199905.1. Taxonomy (GTDB): domain Bacteria; phylum Muiribacteriota; class UBA6191; order JACPRK01; family JACPRK01; genus JACPRK01. The sequence continues at coordinate 3,436 of JACQFU010000313.1, read as the reverse complement.
CCGCGCCCAGGGCGATCGGCGGTGTCGTGGGCACGCCGATGACGCTCGACGGCCGCATCCGGCGGTGACGCGGGAACGCCGGCATCGAAGCGAAAGCCGGCCAGTACGGAAAGCCGTGGGAAACGTGCCTCCGCGCACAACCGACGGGACGCGGGCGGTCGTAATCTGTCACCGATGTCCGTGCGGTTGTTTCTGATTTTCGCCCTGCTTGCGTGCGTCCCCTCGCGCGCCCTGGCCCAGTGCCTGGGCCCCGACTTGGTGCCGACGGATGTCGCGCTCGACTTCCACCAGCCGCTGCCGCCGGGCGGATGGACCCGCGTCACCGCGTCCGTCGGGAACCAGGGCGCCCAACCGACCCGGGGGCCGGCGCCTGTCGCCGTCTACCTGACTTCGACGGGAACCATCAACGCGTCCGACCGCGCGATCGCCGTGCTGCAGGTGGGAGCGCTGGCGCCCGGGGCCATCGCCACGGCGCGAGGAGTGGCTTACTTGCCGAGCGCGCTTGGGCCAGGCGACTACTATGTTTGGTTCGTCATCGATCCCGGCAACGCCGTTCCGCAGTGCGACACGAGCAACGACCTGCGGGGCAGCGGCAACGCGAGTTTCCAGATCCGCGCGCCAGCTGCCGACGACCATCCAAACTTCGCCGCCGGCATCCGCGAGACGGACGACGTCCTCTCGGCGACGGTCGCTTCCCTCGACGGAGCCATCGAGTCCAATCAGGACGTCGACGTCTTCCGCATCGATGTCCCGGATGGGGCGGCGTTCGAAGTGAGCGTGGGACTGCGCACACTCTCCGACAGCGTGCTCGAAGTGCTGGGACCCGATGGGACGACCGTGCTGGCCGAAAACGACGACGATCCGCAGGGCGGCTTCGGCTCCCGAATCACGGGCGTGGCCCCTGCTTCGCCGCTGTTCGCCCGCGTGCGCCATTTCGAACCGACGGGGACCGGGTCCTATCGAATCGAGTTTCACCAGCTGCCCCCGGACGACCACCCCGACGCGCCGGCGGGCGTGACGGCGCCGCGAGACGTGCTCACGGCGGCAGCTCCCGAGAAGGAGGCGGCCCTCGATCGAGCCGGCGATGTCGACTGGTTCCAGGCCCAGCTCCAGGCAGGCGCGCGGTATCGGCTAAGCGTCGAGCTCAACGGAGCGCCCGATGCCCAGCTGGGCGTGCTGACGAGCGGCGGGGGCCTTCTCGGCGCCAGCCGTGACGCGGGCCCCGCGAGCGCTTCGAACGTGGACTTCACGGCCCCGGGCGACGGCGTCGTCTACGCCTCGGTGCGAGCCGCCACCACGGCCGCTGTCGGCGGCTACCGGCTGCGACTCATTCTCCTGCCCTCTCTCGCCGACGCCGACGATCACCCCGCGACGCCGGCAGAGACGCGCTTCCCCGAGGACGCGCTCTCCGAGAACCTGAGCCGGAGCTCGGGCGCGCTCGACACGGCTCAAGACGTGGACCTCTTCCGGCTGCTGCTCCAGGCAGGGACGACGTACCGGGTGAACGTGGGGCTGCTGGGGTTCTCCTCTGCCGAGGCGACGGTCCTGGCGACCGACGGCGTGACGGTGCTGGCCGCATCCTCCACGCCCGTGTTTCCGCCCGGCGGCGCCCCCACGATCGGGCTGACCTTCACGGGGCCAGCCTCCCGTGTGGCCTACTTGCGGCTGAGATCGCCGCTCGGGCACCTCGGCTTCTACAGCGTGGAGTTGCTGAGAGTCGACGATCACCCGGACACGCCCTCGCGTGTGACCGAGCGGGACGCGGTCGCCGTCATCGGCGTCCCGGTGCCCGGCTCGATCGAGCCTGCTGACGACGTGGACGTGTTCGCCTTGAGGCTCGCGCCCGGCCGCGCCTACCGGATCGTGGCGCAGCCGCTGGAGGGCAACGCCCTGCGAGCGACCCTGCTCGATACCGACGGCGTCGCGGAGCTGGGTGCCGCAGGCTCCCCGTCGCCGGGGCAGGCGGCTGTCCTCGATGGAGCGGCCGTGCAGCGCCAGGGCGTGTACTTCTTGCGCGTCGCGGCGGCACCCGGGGCCCGGGGAGGGCACTACTTCGTCCGGCTGTTGCTGCCCGAACCGGAGCTGAGGCTGGATTCGTCCGGCGACTCGAGTGCGCTCACGGCGACGTTGACCGTGCGGAACCTGCCGGGTCCCCTCTCCGGAGCGCTCTCGTTGCTGATCCTCGATCCGTCGGCCTTGATGCCCCGTCCGCCATTCGAAGGGCAGGTGAACGGGATCAAACACGCGATCGCGCATCCGGCGCCTCCACTCCTGGTGCTCGCGGCCGCCCCTGCAGCGCCGGGAGCGGCCGGACAAGCAACGACAGCCACGCTGGGAGTCTTCGAGTTCCAGTCGAACCTGGGGAGGACTGGGCACGCCGGGCGCCTGGCGGCCGTGCTCACGTTGCTCTTCTGCGACACCGACGCCTTCGTGCTCTTTGCACCGGTCACCGATGCCGGGCTGCCGCGCCTGGTCGAGGCTTTCGACTCGTCGGGCGCCCTGCGGCCGATCGTCCCGGACCTGGCGCCCTTCCAGGAGCGGCTGGGGCGGTTGGTCCGGCTCGACGGAAGGCTCTCGTCGGACCCCAACCTCGTGCCGTCGACGCTTGCCTATCAGTGGACGGTTCTGAAATCGCCTGCGCCGGTTACGCTGCTGGAGCCAGGCTCGGCCACGCCAGCCTTCGAGCCCCCGGCGCCCGGTCAGTACGAGTTCGGACTCGTCGCGGGCAACGGCCGCCTGACGGGCTTGCGCGAGGTCGTCAGCGTGATCGTGAACCGGATGGGGCGAACCCCGACGGCGGTGCCGCGCGCGGCGCTTGCGGGCCGGCTCTCCGATTCCACGCCGGCGACGGCCTCCGTAACAGTGGCGTTTGGCGCAGGGGACGTGGGACTCGACGCATCGCTCTCATCCAGCCCCGTCACGACCCTGGCGGCGGGCTTGGTTTTCCGCTGGCGGCAGCTCGAGGGGCCGCCAGTGACTTTCCGGGCGACGACGACGGGCGAGGCGGGCGCCGAGACCGATTTGGCGGCCCACGGCGCGGCTGCGGGTTCGTTACGAGTGACCCTGCCGACGACGGTCACGCTTCTGGCGACGGTGATCGACCCGGAAGTCGCCTCGGGAGTGCACGGTTTGAGGTACTCGTACCGGCAGCTTTCGGGCCCTCGAGTCTCGCTCACCACCACTGTGGACGAGGGCAAGGAGTTGACGTCGCGCACCTCCTTCTCCCCGGACCACGCCGGCGTTCACGAGTTCGAGTGCCTGGTGCAGGAGGTCCGGCAGGGCCGCGCAACGGACGTCGCCGTCCGGCGGCGCATCCGGGCGATCGTGGACAGCGCCACACAATCCGTCCCCACGGCAAGAGCGGCCGTCAGGATCACTGGAAAGGCGGGCTTTTCAGCGGCCGCGAGCCGGGTGACCACCGTGACGTTGCCGGCGG
>JACQFU010000310.1 GCA_016199905.1 Candidatus Wallbacteria bacterium | reverse complement strand
GACGGGATCCAGAAGGCCGTCACGACATCGCGGTGGGTCAGTTCCCCGCCGCCGATTTTGCTCTGTTCGAGACCTCAGCCTCCGGCGGAGTGGGTCAGCATTTCGCCGCCGGGTGGGTCAATCAGACTCCGGCGCTAACATTGGAGACGAGCCCGCCACGGCCTAGCGCCCCGGTTCCTCTATGCCGAGGTCGGCAAGAGAGGTCCGGCAGTAGAGCAGTTGTCGCTGGGTTGCGGCGCGCAGCCGGATGTGAAGGCGCCCACTGTTGAACAGGACTTCGAGTTCGGAGAGCAGACTGAGCGCGGGCAACGCGCAGACCGGCTGGGGCGGATCGAACGTCCCGGATACCTCTCGAAAGGCGGCGGCCACGACGAGGGTGCCGGCCGGTCCGTGCGCAATCCACACACCCAGCGTGCCGCCCGGAGTTACACTGTCTTCGCCATGCAAATCCCCCTCTGGCAAGTCGACGCCTTCACGGGAGTGGCATTTCGCGGCAATCCCGCAGCCGTCTGCCTGCTCGAGAAACCACTCGTTCCAGCGGTGATGCAGTCGATCGCCGCCGAAATGAACCTCTCGGAAACGGCCTTCCTGGTTCCCCTCGACACCGCCGACTGCGCTCAGGCCCGCACTTTCGCCCTCCGCTGGTTCACTCCGACGGTCGAGGTCCCTCTTTGCGGCCACGCGACACTCGCCTCTTCGGCGGTCCTCTTCGGCGAGACTGGCTCGGTGCATCGCGAGATTGAATTCCAGACTGCGAGCGGCAAGCTTTGCTCGCGCAAGACCGAGCACGGCCTCGAGATCGATCTGCCAGGCTGTCCGTCCCACTCGATACCCTGCCCCGAAAGCGTGCTCGGGCCACTGGGCATCGCCGATGTGGAAGAGGCGCGACTCGCCAACGACGGTCGCAAGCTGCTGCTCAGACTACCGCCGAAGACTGACCTGCGAGCGATCGCTCCCGACTTCTCGGCGCTCCTCGTAGCCGTGCCCCCAGGGGTCCGCGGAGTCGTCGTGACGCAAAAGAGCGCACCGCCGTACGACTTCATCTCCCGCTACTTCGCACCGTGGGCGGGCGTTCCCGAGGACCCCGTAACGGGTGCCGCTCACTGCGCGCTCGGCCCCTACTGGGGCGAGGTCCTCCAGAAGAACCAACTCGCGGCCCACCAGGCCTCGGCGCGCGGCGGCGACTTGATGCTGCGGCTCTCTGGCGACCGCGTGCTCCTCTCCGGCAAGGCTGTCGTGGTGTTCGAAGGGAAACTCAGGCTCTAGTCGGGTCGCGCCGGCTGGTAGACTCGAGTCCGCGACCAATTGAATCTCGTCGGCGCGGGTTGCATTCAAACAGGTCGCCGCGCTCGGCAGGTGCGATGGGCAGGCCTCGGGAGGGCCAAAAGAGAATGATCGTTTTCAATGCTCCAGGTATCGCGATGTTCGTGGTCTGCTTCGGCCTGGCATCGGGAGTCTGCGGGGCTCTCGGAGCCACATCCGAAGCAGTGGCGATGCTCGTGGCCGGACCGCTCCTTGCGATCTGCGACCTGGCGTACCGGGCGAGGCTCGGTGCAGGCCGGTGGTTCAAGAGCGAGGCGGGAGGCAGCCTCTTCCTGCTTCCCGCCTGGATCCTGGGCTGCGTCTGGTTCCTTCTCGGCATCCTCTATACGTTCCGGGGCAGGCGATAGCAGGCCGACGCGCTAGGAACGGGCCTCAGTCACCGGCGGACTCTCGACCTCGAATGCGGCCACGTCCTACAAGGAGAAGTCTACTTGCAAAAGCGCAAACTCGGAAAGAGCAACAGGGAGGTCTCGGCCCTCGGGCTCGGCTGCATGGGCCTGAGCTTCGGGTACGGGCCGGCCACGGACACGCAGCGGGGGCTCGCTACCCCGAGCATCTGGACAAGCTGACCGGTCGCTGAGCTCGGGCCACGCGCTCCTCCGCCCACTCGACCCACTGTCCTTGCAGCCCGAAATCCTCGACCATCCGGCCCCCGTTGGCCCTAGAATCGGCCGTATGAAGAACGTCCGAAATCTTCAGACCGCCCCCGGAGTCGAGATCGTTCAGATGGAGGTCGAGGGGATGGAGAACTTCACCTATTTGATCGGGTGCACGCAGACTCGCGAAGCAGCGATCGTCGATCCCGCATGGGAGACGACAGAGATCCTCGCTCGTGCCGCGGAGGGCGGCTGGCGCATCACGCATGCGCTCGTGACGCACCACCACCACGACCACACCAACGGTGTGCCGGACCTGGTTGCCGCGACCGATGCCACAGTGATCGTGCAGGCCGTGGAGGTTCGGATGCTCTCGGCGCCCCTGCCTAACCTCCGTCCGGTCGCTCCCGGCCAAGGCGTGCGGATCGGACAACTCGAGCTGACGTGCGTCCACGCGCCGGGCCACACGCCCGGCAGCCAGTGCTTCCACCTGCAAGGCACGCTGCTCTCTGGAGACACCTTGTTCATCAATGCCTGCGGCCGCTGCGACCTCCGCGGCAGCGACCCCGAGGCGATGTATCGAAGCCTGCACCAGGTGCTCGCGGTGCTGCCGGGAGAAACGGTTCTGCTCCCGGGCCACAACTACGATCCCGCACCAGCTTCGACTCTCGAGCAGGAACGGAACCAAAATCCGTACTACCAGGTCCGAGCCCTCGACGAGTTCCTGGATCTGCGAATGGGACGAAGGCGTCAAAAGATACTTTGAGGTCCTTTGTTGGAGTAGCGTAGTCTCCTGACATCCCTCATGGAAGAGTGCGGAATCAAACCAAGGGAGTTGAGCATGCGCCTGCTGAATCCGAAGGAACTGGAGCTCACGCATCCCGATCCAACGCTGGCTGAGATCGTGAAGAAGACCGTCGAGTTCTTCGAGTCTAGTAGATCGTTTTCAAATCAACGCTACAGTCCAAGCATCATGGTTCATGCCAAGAGGAAAGACCTAACACAGAGACACGAAGCCACAGAGGCAGAGAGAAACCTCCGTGTCTCTGTGCCTCCGTGTTGAAAGTCTTTC
>JACQFU010000309.1 GCA_016199905.1 Candidatus Wallbacteria bacterium | reverse complement strand
TCACAAGGAGTTCCAGGGGAAGGAGCAGAACCGAGTGGATGGCCTGAAGGCGGAGCTGGCCGAGCGCGTCGGCATTCGAGATCGCATGCTTATTCGATGGGCCATCTACCCCGGTGGCGATCCGATCGATCTCAAGAGCCCCTGGTTGCCGCTCGCCCTGGCCCTGGAGACACCGTACATCCACCGGCTCAACGAGGCCCGCGATCAGGTCGTGCGTGTCAGCAAGCAGCTCGAGTTGATCGAGCCGCCGCGCGAACCGGTCCAGCCGCGCTAACGTTGCTTCGCTCCCGAGACCTCCAACACGTCCGTCGTGCGTGCAGTGCCGGCGTTTGGCATGTCCGGCAACAAGGACTATCCTGTTCGCATGTCGAGCACCTTCACGTTGCGCCGCCGACCCCAGCCGAGCGCTTGAGAGGAAGTCCCGATCTCGGTGGACGTCAACCCGGGGCCTGGCTGTGCTGCGGGGACTCTTGAGCATGGCAGCGTTACTTGTTGCGGCCGCGCTTCTGGTTCCGTCCCTTTGGCTGGCGGCTCAGGCGCCGCTGGGACTGCCCGGAGCCGCGGACTGGCAGCGGCACTTGCGATTGCTTGGAAATACGCTCGGGGCCGCCGCGGCAGCGGCCGTCTCCGCGATTGTCGTCGGCATCCCGGGCGGGTTGTTGATCGGGCTAGCACGGTTTCCGGGAAAACAGGCGCTGTCGATGGCGAGTCTCGGATTGCTGGCGATACCAAGCCATTTGCACGCCATCGCGTGGGTGGCTGTTCTCGGCCCCGATGGCTGGATGCCTGCCGGCCAGCACCTGTTGTACTCGGCCCCGGGCGCAGGCGTCGTCGTCGGACTGGCGCTGGCGCCCTTGGCAATGCACGTGATCGCGCGCGGCTGCAGGGACGCGGACCGCTCGCAAGTAGAGGCTGCTCTTTTGGTCCGGGGCCGGCTGATTGCATTGCAGCGCGTCATTGTTCCGGCGATCGCGCCGTGGATCGGAGTGGCCGCCGTCTTCGTCTTTGCTCTGGCGGCCGGAAACTACGGAGTCCCCGAGCACCTGCGTGTGCACGTCCACACCGTCGAGGCGATGGCGCAGTTCAGTGCACTGGCGGATGGCCCGGGCGCCGCGGTCATGGCCTTACCATTGGCAGCCTTGTGTGCTGTGCTGGGGGCCACGGCGCTCGGGTGGCTTCTGACGCAGGGGCAGCCGACCGGCGGCGGCGAGGCCGTGCTCCTGAAAGGGGCCTGGAACGGTCTCGCGGGCACCTGCGCGCTGGGGGGGCTGCTCGGGATCTCAGGTGCGCTGCCGCTGCTGGGGCTTGCGGTCCGGGCCGGAGGGCTTGCGGCTTTCCTTGACGCGGCGCGTCAGCTCGGCCCCGATCTGCCCGGCAGCTTCGAGCTCGCCGCTCTGGCCGGGCTGGGGGCTGGGGCCGGAGGGGTGACGCTCGCGCTGGCAGGTCGCTTCGGGCTGGGGCGCTGGACAGGTCCCATTGTGTTTGCGGCCTGCCTTCTCGCCTTCGCGCTGCCCGAAGCGATTCTGGCGGTGGCGGCCGTTTCGTGGTTGTCGACCAGTTTCGCGGCTCCGGCGCTCTACGGGACTTCGGCAGGCCTGGGGCTGGTTCTGGCATTGCGCTATGCGCCATTGGGATGGGCACTGACGGCAGCCTCGCTGGCTGGGGTGAGCCGGGCAGAGGAGGATGCCGGCCGGCTGGCCGGGGCAACGCTACCTCGCTTCATTTGGAGAATCGTACTTCCGAGGATCGCTGCCGCCGTAGGGGGCACGGCGCTGCTGGCCGGGGCCCTATCGCTCTCGGACCTGGAGGCGTCGCTCGTGATGACCCCGCCGGGAGTGAATCCTGTTGGCGTAAGGCTCTTCAACATGATTCACTATGGCCTCGACTCCCTCCTGGCTGCGTCCATATTCCTGATAGCCACCCTCGTAGGACTGACGGCGGCCGCCGGTTGCTGGCTGGTCGGAAGGACTCGGTCATGGGCGATCTAGCTTTGAGGTTGTCGGGGATCAGCAAACGATATGCCCGGCGGCAGGTGCTCGACGACGTGGGCTTGTCGATCGACCGAGGCAGTTTCAGCGGTCTTCTGGGTCCGTCCGGCTCGGGAAAGACAACGCTGCTACGGATCGCGGCGGGGCTCGAGGACCCCGACGCCGGGACCGTGACGTTGGACGGACAGGTCGTCTGGGGACCGGCCTCGAGCATCCCGCCCGAACGTCGCGGCGTCGGGATGGTCTTCCAAGACCTTGCTCTCTGGCCCCACATGACGGCCCGCCAACACCTGGAGTTCGTGACGGGTGGGCGCACTTCCGAGCGGCGCCGCAACGTCGAAGAGTGGCTGGAGCGAGTGAGGCTGCTGGATCGAGCCGAGGCCCGTCCGGGCGAGCTCTCGGGTGGCGAGCGGCAAAGGCTGGCGATTGCCCGGGCGCTGGCGCCGGCGCCCCGTCTGCTGTTGCTGGACGAGCCTTTCAAGAGCCTCGACGAACCGCTCGCCACGGTCTTGGCTCGCGAGGTAAGGGAGCTGGTCCGGCGGGCGGGCGCGACGGCCCTGCTGGTAAGCCACGCTCGAGCCGAGGCGCTGGCCCTGTGCGAGCGGGTGGCGTTCCTTCACGGCGGCCGAGTACTGCTCGAGGGTTCACCAGGCTCGATGCTCGAAGACACAGCGCCAGAAGCCGTGCGTTCCTTCTACCGTGGCTTGACCGCGCCAATTGTCGGCCGGGAGGTTTCCAAATGAGGAGCTGGGTTCTGGGCGTCCTTTTCGCCTGTACGTGGACCGGGCCTCTGCTCGCAGAACCGCCGTCGTCGGCTGCAGCGGCTCGCCCGGCAGCGGCCGCCGGGGCACCGGCCCTTCCGGCACCGGATCACCTCTACACCACCTGGAAAGGTGTAATGGAGGTCGACAAGTGCGCCAGTATCTGGCTCCTCCAGCGGTACTTCGACCCGCAGGCGCGATTCGAGTTCTTGCCGCGAGGCACGCGTATCGAGCGCGGGATGTCGTTCGAAATCCCGTTCGCCAAGCTGGAGCGGGCGCCTGGCAAGTCGCTGTTCGAGACCTTGCTGAGTCGCCTGTCCGAACCGGATCTGGCCCTGCTGGCAATGTCGCGCATTGTCCACGATGCCGAGATCAACATCTGGGGCAACAAGACCACGGATGAAACGGCCGGCGTCGTTCTCGTGACGAATGGCCTTTCTGAGGGCGCCCGCGACGAGCAGGAAGTTGTCGCAAGGGTCCGAATCGTATTCGACGCGCTCCACGCGGGATTGAAAGAGAGACTTCGATGAACTGTCCGGCTCTGTCGAGCGTGGCTGCCGCCGCGGCTATTCTATTTTCTGTTGTCGCCGCGACCGCGGTGCCGGCCGAATCTCGTCAGGAGGTCGTGTGCTATGTGACGCACGACCGGCCGTTCTCGGAGCCCGTCCTTCAGCGATTCGAGCGCGAGACCGGGACCGCGGTTCGAAGCGTCTACGACACCGAGGCCAGCAAGACCGTCGGCCTGGTCAATCGTCTGATCGCAGAGAAAGCCCGGCCACTGTGCGATGTCTTTTGGAACAACGAGCCGGCGCGGATGGTGATGCTCGCGCAGAAGGGACTCCTGGAAGAGTGGCAGCCGACAGCCGCCAATGGTATCCCGCCGACCTTCCGGGATCCGACCCATCGGTTCTACTGTTTCGGGGCCCGCGTTCGCGTGTTGATCTACAACCCGAAGCTGGTCAAGCCTGACCAGGCGCCCAAGTCGGTGCTCGAGTTGGCCCATCCGCGCTGGAAAGGCAAGGCCTGCATCGCCAACCCTCTGTTTGGCAGCACGTCGACGCACGTGGCGGCACTGGCGCTCCGGCTGGGTGACGTCCGCTTGCGCGGCTTCCTCGAAGCCATGGTCTCCAACCAGGTTCAGATCGTGGCGTCCAATTCGGTGGTCCGCGACGTCGTGGCTGCCGGGACGGCCTCGATCGGCCTGACCGACACCGACGACGCCCTGGGCGCCATCCGGTCCGACAAGGATGTGGCGATGGTCGCACCCGATCAGGAAGCCGGAGGAATGGGCGCGCTGATGCTGCCGAACACTGTGGCCCTCATGGCCGGCGGGCCGCACCCGCAAGCGGCGCGAAGGCTCGCCGAATTCCTGCTTTCGGCCTCCGTCGAACAGGAACTGGCAGCTGGCGAAGCCGGCCAGATTCCGCTTCGCATGGGACTCGCACCTCCGAAGTGGTTGGGCCTCGAGAGACCGCCGCGGGCGATGGAGATCGATTTCAACGCGGTCGCCGGCAAGATCCCCGTCACCGCCGCGATGATCAAGGAGGTGTTGCTGCGATGAGCGGGCCCCTCGCCCAGGCTGACGGCCCTGGAGTAGGGACGTCGGTCGGGCTGGCGCTTGTACTGTTCCTGGCAATGGCGACGGCTGGCATGTCGGCGTCACCTCTGGGGGAAGAGCGGCTCTTCTTCATCGGCCGGGCGGCCGGCCACGATCGTCAGGTGTACTGCGTCCGGCCGGATGGTGGCGACCTGCGCGCGCTGACGCAGTCGGCTCGAGACAAGCGCCGGCCGGCCCTGGCCGCCGCCGGGGGCACGCGGTTGGCCTACTCGACCAGCCGCGGAGAGCTCTGGTTGCTCGATGTGCAGACCCTGCGCGAGACGCGGATTGCCGCGCCCGAACGCCAAGACATGTGGGACCAGCCAGCCTGGTCGCCGGAAGGTCAGCAATTGCTGGCCGTGCGGATCGATCTCGTGCCGCAGGAGCAGTCCGACCTGTATCAACTTCTTCCCGAGCCTTTGACCCGGCCATGGTTCGGGATGTCTGGAATGGAGCAACAGCCGGCATTTTCGCAGGACGGCTCGAAGGTGGCCTTCGCCTATTTCGAGAAACGAAGGCAGGGGATCGTGGAGGAGAGTCTTTGGGTCCTCGATGTCAGGGCGCGCCAGGCCGTGAAGGTCCTTGCAGACGGCTCCGACAACCACCATCCTGTCTGGCTGGATCCTCACGAACTGGTCTACGTGAGCAACGTCTCAGGCAGTGCAAACCTGTGGAAGCTGGACGTTCGCAGCGGGGTCGCAAGCGCTTTGACGACCGGGCCCGAGATCGCCGAAGAACCCTCGGTGTCACCCGACGGAACCCGCCTCGCCTACATGACCGTTCGCGAGGGACGGCCGAAGCTGGTCATCCGAGAACTGGCTGGCGGGGCGCCCCACGTGCTGCAGCTCGCCCTGGAGGAATCCCGCGAGCCCGTCTGGGGCCGGTGGAGAACGGTGAAATGAGTGCGACAACGCTCCTGGCGATTTACGCAATTTGCCGCCCCCTGTAGGCTGCCGTCGGGTTACAATGGTGCCTCCAATCACACTTACCAAGGAGGACGATATGGCCAGCCGAAGGATGCGGCTCCTGCTCACTGCAGTGGCTGCGGGTGTTATCGCGGGCTCGGGGATCGCGCGCGCCGAGGAGGCTTCAGGCGGCTGCTGCGCTCACAGGCATGGCACCACGGCGGCCGAGGACACGGTGGCCCCGGACGCCCTGCGGCAGGTAACGGGGCACAACCACTGCAGCGCCAAGGCCGGGTGCTCGGGCAAGAACGGCTGCTGCAGCAAGAGCGGTTGTTCCGCGAAGGCCTCGTGCAAGGCCAAGAGCGAGTGTAAGGCCAAGGCGAGCTGCAAGGGCGGCAACGCCTGCAAGTCCAACGCCTGCAGCGCCAAGCAGGAGTGCAAGAGCAAGTCGTCCTGCCACTCCAACAGCTGAGACAGGTCTCGAGGCCTGGCTCGGTTCCCGGGACCTCCGCGCGCCCGCACGGGCTCGGGAGGCCCCGGGACTAGCGGCCCGGGAGTTCCTGGTCAACCATCGAGCGCCATGTTATAAACCCGAGGTGGTGAGGACGGCGCCAATCAGGACTCGATACCTCCTTTGGCTCGCGATTTTTGCGGCAGGCTGCGGCAGCCTTCACGATCGCGTAAAACCCGAGCTGCCCCCCCCGCCCCCGGCCTTCTTCCCGGGATCCACGTACTCGGCGTCGCTCGCGCTCGATTCGACCGGCGATCGGCTCTGGGTTGCCAACACCGAGACCAACACGGTCAGCCTGCTCTCGGTGGAGCTGGACCGTTTCGTAAAAGGACCGGAGATCCCCGTCGGGGCCGAACCGACCTGCGTCGCTCTCTCGCCCGACGATCGCACGCTCTACGTGACCTGCCGCGGCGCGGGCACGGTCGCCGTCGTCGACGCGCTCGCACTGGACGTCGCCGCCAACATCCCTGTCGGCGCCGAGCCCGTCGGCTGCGCCCTCACTCCGCTGGGAGACAAGCTGTTCGTGGCCGTCTCGATGGCCGCCAGCGTCGCCGTCGTCGACACCGCCGCGCGCTCCGTGGCCAAGATGATCCCGGTGACCGACGGCTTCTTCCCGTTCGCGGTGGCCGTCTCCAGCGATGACCCGGCCCACGCCGTCGAGAAGGCGTACGTCACTCAGTTCTTCGCGCAGCTCCCTGCCGGGCAGCGACCCGCGCTCTCCGGCGATACCGACCGGGGACGCGTCGGGAAGGTCACCGTGATCGACACCGCAGCCGCCAGCGTGGTGGGCACCATCGCGCTCGGACCGCTCGCCACAGGTTTCAACTCCGACCGGAGGGCCTTCGGCGGGGCGGCCGCCGCTCCAACCTTCGCTTTCCCGAACCAGCTCAATACCGTGGTGCTGCGGGGCAATCGCGGCTACGTCGTCGGCGTGGCGGCCTCACCCGACGGACCCGTCAACTTCACGAGCAACACCCAGGCGACAGTCAGCGTCTTCGACCGCACGGTGAACCGCGAGTTTCCCGGCGCCTCGATCAACCTCAATGCAGCAGTCAAGTCCGAATCGCCCCCGGGCCTGTTCCTGAACACCCCGTGGGGGATGGCCCTGGCGCCGAGGGAGGCGAAGGGGCTGGTGCTCTCGTCGGCAAGCAACGTCGCCGTGATGGTGACGATCTCCGCAGATGGCAGCCCATCGGCCACGCAAACCGCCGGCGGCGTGAAGCGTATCGACACGGGGAAGAACCCGCGCAGCGTCGTGATCAACCGCGCCGGCACCCGTGCCTACGTGCACAACCACGTCAGTCGCGACGTGACCGTGATCAACATGGCCGACGGGACCGTCGTCGGAACGGCCCGTGCCGCCGAGCTGCCCACCACGGGCACGCTCGCCGCCCAGCTGCTGCACGGCGAGGAACTGTTCAACACCAGCCGCGGGGTCAGTTCGGTCGCGACGGCGCCGGCCGATCGGATGTCGACGAACGGCTGGGGCAGCTGCGTATCCTGCCATCCCTTCGGCTGGACCGACACCGTGGTCTGGAACTTCGGCGACGGGCCCCGCAAGACCTTGCCGCTCAACGGCATCTTCAACAGGAGCGATCCTGCCGACCAGCGCATCCTCAACTACTCCGCGACCTGCGATGAAGTGGAGGACTTCGAGCTGAACATCCGGCTGGTATCGAGCGACAAGACGCTGGATGGCCGCAGGGGCCTCTTCATCGACGTGCCGCTCGGGGACATCCCGAACCTGCAACCGAAGGCCAACTCGGGCCGCAGCCCCGACTGGAGCGACATCGTGACGTACCTGCGCAACGGCGTCCGGTCGCCCATCTCTCCTTTGCGAGGGATGAACCAGTCGGCGGGCCGCGCGCCTTTCGCCGTGGCAGGTTGCAGCGCCTGCCACGCCGGGCCGCGCTGGACTTCGAGCAAGCGCGCCTTCACGCCGCCGCCGCGCACGCCGCCGGTGGCGATCGCAAATGGCCAGCTCACAGCCGTCCTCAGACAGGTGGACACGTTCGTGGCCGGCGAGGTGAACGACAAGAACGTCGCGGCCAAGGGGGCCGACGGCTTCAACCCGCCTTCGCTCCTGGGGTTCTGGGCCTTCCCGCCGTTCTTTCACAACGGCCAGGCAGCCACCGCGACCGAGGTCCTCACGCGAGCGCTCAACACGAAAGCGCACAAGGACGCTGGCGTCGCCGGCCGGCTGGAGGAGCCCGCCACTCAAGCCGCGCTTGCGCTCTTCCTCCTGAGCATCGACGACGCCACGACGCCGGAAGTGCAACAATAGCCGGGGCTTTGCACAGCCTCCGTCCGGCCTTACTCAACCGCCCTTGTTTTGTTACACTGCCTCCCGGATTCAATCGAACGGTGAGCGAAAGGACACTCAGGAGGTCCCGATCATGTCGAGAATTCATGAGCTCAGAAAAGTGGCATTGCTGGCGATCGTCTTGACCGGCGCAGTCGCGGGGCAGGAACCGGCGAACCCGCCACCGGCCGCCGCACCGCCAGCCGCCACCCCCACGGCCGCGGCGCCCTCGCCCGTGCATCGCGAACTCTGGAGCGTGAAGTCGCCGCTGGGTCTGGAAGACGTAGGGTTGACCGCCCCCGACGACAACCCGATCACCAAGCCGAAGGTCGCGCTCGGCAAGAAACTCTTCTGGGACAAGCGGCTCTCGCCCCAGAACACGCATGCCTGCGAGACTTGTCACGATCCCGAGAAGGGCTGGACCGACGGCACGCAGTTCTCCGTGAAGGCCGATGGTGCCATCAACACCCGCCACTCGCCCACGCTCTACAACGTGGCCTACAACAAGTTCTTCTACTGGGACGGCCGCGCTCCGTCGCTCGAGAAGCAGATCCTCGCCGCCTGGGAGGGGCAGATGGGCGCCAAGGGCAAAACCTCGGAGTTGGCCAAGAAGATCAACGATGTCCCCGGCTACAAGAAACTCTTCGGCGAGGCCTTCCAGGGCGATGCCAACCCGGACCGCGTCGTAGCGGCGATCGCCAGCTTCACCCGCACCATCATGTCGGGCAACTCCCACTACGACGCCTATGCCTCCGGCAAGCAAGACGCCATCAGCGACGCCGCCAAGCGGGGCTTCAACCTCTTCCGCACCAAGGCGCGCTGCGCCACGTGCCACCCGCCGGGCCTCTTCACCGACCAGGGCTTCCACAACATCGGAGTCGGCGGCGGCACGCCCAAGGAGGACCCAGGCTACGGCAAGGTCGCCAATCACCCGAGCTACAACGGCGCCTTCAAGACGCCCACCCTGCGCAACGTCCTCTCGCACCCGCCCTTCGGCCACACGGGCCAGTTCCGCAACCTGATGGACTTCCTCAAGTACGCCGAGTTGCCTTTCGACAGCCCCAACATGGACCCGATCTTCAAGGGCGGCATCAAGCTCACGGAACCCGAGAAGAGCGACTTGCGAGAGTTCATCCGCTCGCTCGACAGCGCCGACGACGCCGAAACCTCCTCCAAGCCGGAGCTGCCGTGACCGAGGCCGGGCCAACCGAGGCCTCGCGGCCGAAGCGATTTCTGTCCGGCGTGCAGCCCTCCGGAAAGTTGCACCTCGGCAATTACTTCGGCGCCATCAAGCAACACGTCGAACTGCAAAACGAGGGCGAGGCCTACTACTTCATCGCCAACTACCACGCGCTGACCACCATCCACGACGCCGAGCAGTTGCGCCAGAACACGCGCGACGTCGCGGCCACCTACCTGGCCCTTGGACTGGACCCGAAGAAGGCGGTCTTCTTCCGACAGTCCGACATCCCCGAGGTGACCGAGCTGACCTGGCTGCTCGGGACCGTTACCGGGATGGGGCTGCTGGAGCGGGCCGTCAGCTACAAGGATAAGGTCGCGCGCGGGTTGCAAGCCTCGGTCGGGCTCTTCACGTATCCGGTGCTGATGGCTGCCGACATCCTGGCCTACGGGAGCGACATCGTTCCCGTGGGCCAGGACCAGGTGCAGCACGTGGAGATGACCCAGGACATGGCGGAGTACTTCAACAACACGTATGGTTGTCAGGTTTTCCGCCGTCCGGAGTACCGGCTCACCAAGACCGCCAAGGTGCCGGGCACCGACGGGCAGAAGATGAGCAAGTCGTACGGCAACACGATCGGGATCTTCTCGACGGGCTCGGAGCTGAAGAAAGCCGTGATGGGTGTCGTGACCGACTCGACCCCGCTGGAGGAGCCAAAAGACCCTTCGAAGTGTACCGTCTTCACGCTCTACGGGCTCTTCGCCACTCCCCAGGAGCACGAGGAGATGGCCGCCAAGTACAGGAAGGGCGGCTATGGCTACGGCAGCGCCAAGAAGGAACTGCTGGCCAAGGTCGACGCCTTCTTCGCACCCTACCGTGAGCGCCGCAATCAGCTCCTGGCGCATCCCTCGGAGATCGACGACGTGCTGGTCGAGGGCGCCCGTCGCGCGCGGGCCGTGGCGCGCGAGACCCTGGACGCCGCGCGCTCGGCGTGCGGGGTTTGAGGGGCCCCAAATCCAAAACCGATGGACGGTACGGAGCCGCGGGGGCTACTGCTTGGGTCCCCCACCGGCGTCCGTCAACGCGGCCTTCACCTTTTGCAGGTTTTCCGGCGTGGCTTCCAGGCGTCCGGATGGGCCCCGGTAGGTTGAAGTTGCGGAAGATTCCATGCTCACGGCGAGAGCCTCGACTTCGGCGGTGGTCAGGTTGCCTCCCGGCCGGCCCGATGTCGCCGGTCGGCCAACCGAATGGGCCAGCTCTCGCCGGTCCACGGGGCGAGGAGGCTCCAGGAGGAGGAGTATCCAGCGACTGCCAGGAGCCGGCATCTGGGACGGGGAGAAGCGAAACTCGGGCTTGCCGTCGGCCCCGATGGGCTCCATGCAGGCAGAGCCATCGCTGAAAGTGAAACTGACGGCGACTTCTCCGGGAGTCGCGTCGCCCTTCAACGTCTCCAAGACTCGATATCGCGCGGTCACGCTACCGAAGTAGGTAACCTTCTCCGGAGCCTTGTAGTCGACGTACTCGGCCAAAACGACTCGACGAGAGAATCGTGCGCCTTCCTCGATGCTCGGGGCCGCCATCGGCTTTGCGAGGAGACTGCCGGAGAGGCCCAGCAGCAGAACGACAAGGACGATTCCTACAGGCGGAAACGATCTTCGCATGGTCCTCCATGGCACAGGCCTCGCTTGCGTCGAGCTCTTACTTCACCATCTTTGCCAACTCGCCCTTCTGGTGCAGCTCGGTGAGAATGTCGCAGCCGCCGACGAACTTTCCGTCGATGAAGATCTGCGGGATGGTCGGCCAGCTCGTGTACTCCTTGATCCCCTCGCGGATCTCGGGGTCGGCCAGCACGTTGACGTCGTGGAACTTCACGTTCAACGACTGAAAAATGCCGGCGACCTGAGCGCTGAAGCCGCACATCGGCGCCATCGCGGTCCCCTTCATGT
>JACQFU010000308.1 GCA_016199905.1 Candidatus Wallbacteria bacterium | reverse complement strand
TCGACAACATCCTCGGCAAGGACGCGGCGGCACGTTACCGCAAGGACTTCCGGGCTGACCTGCGTTCGAAGAACAAGAGCGGCACGCTCGCGGGCGCTCAGGACGTCTCGTCCTACGCTGCAGGCACGTTGCTGCTCGCCGGGGCCCAGGCGCGGCTCAATCAGATCGAAAAACGACTTGCGGAGCTGAACAAGTGGAAGCCCTCGGTCTGGGACTACCTGGGAGGGCCGGGGTGGCTGCTCTGGAAGAAGTGGTCGAACGACCGGGAGAAGGCCAAGTTGCTGACCGAGAAGGGGCAGATCGAGAAAACGATCGAGTCGCTGAAGGCCGCGCAGGCCGCGGCGAAGGCGATCGCGGGCACGGCGTTGACGCTGCCTCCGCCTCCGGGAACGCTGGAAGAGGCCAGCACCGAGGCACCGGGTGGCGAGAGCGCCGGCGCCGGGTCCGGGGCTGCCGGGGCGGGACGAGCGGGCTTCGAGCCGGGGCCCGGTCACGCTGGCATCCCTGCCGGCTCCATCAACGGACATCCTCTCGAGTGGGGACGGTGAGCCCCGCGATCGAGTCCGTGTCCGCTCCTGTCGTCTGGCGCGGCTGGCGTCACTGGGAGTCGGCGGAGCTGCTCTGCAGTTCGGAGGATCTGGGGCGCATGCACCGGGAGATCCGCTCGCGGGGCGAAGCGCTCACGCGTCATTACAACCCGGCGGAGGATTTGACGGCATTGGTACGCTGGACCTGGGGAGCGTCGGACTATACGGCGCTGGAGAGCCGGGCGGACTTCCTGCGTGAGAGCCCCGGCGAGGCGGGGCTGTTCGAGTACTTCGCCGGCAGGGGCAGGCGGGTGGAGTGCGCGCTGGCGCGGATCGATCAGAGGCTGCGAGAAGAGGCCGCGGAGGCGGGGCCCACAGACGCGTTTCGCCGGCGGGTGTTCGAGTTGCTCGGGAAGCTCCGCGAACGTTGCTCGTTGGGCGGGGGCTATCTGGTGCAGCTCGATAGGTATCTTCTGGAACACCTGGAGCGGCTGGCGCTGTTCGACCGGCATCTGGGCCTGGCCCGCGAGACTGCCGCCCCGCGCGCGCCTTCGGGAGCCTACTCGGCGGAGCTGGCCGGCTTCGATCGCCGGATGGAGGCCTGGCGGAGTGGCGCTCGAAGTCTTTGAAATGCTGCGAGGGCTGTTCCGCGACAGCGGCCCGGGAGACGATGCGATCGCGAAGGTTTCGGAGGCGATCGAGCGGTTCGCCGAGGGTAGTCGATCGCTGCGCGAGGAGATCTCCTCGGCTCTGGAACGGTTGTCGGACGACGTGAACCGGTGCCTGGAGCACCGGCTGCTCCATTCGGAGTGGGAGGAGCGTTCGAGGCAGGCGATGGCGCTCGACCCGGAGGATCGGTCGGGACTGGTCCGCCAGGCGCGAGAACGCTCGGCGCTCCATGCCGCACGGTTGGAGGAGTACCGGTCTTCCGCCAATCGCCAGGAGACCGTCGTGCGGGCGCTGGAGCAGCGGTTGCTCGAGATCGACCGCGGCCTGGAGCGCATCTTGCGAGATCGCGACATCCTGCGGACTACCGGCGGCCTGGCTAGCAGCCGAGAGCGCCTGCTGGCCGTTCTGGAGGACCTGAGGAGGACGACCGGCATCGAGTTCATGGAAGCGCTGGATACCATCAAGCGGCAATCGGAGGCCGAGCTGACCCTGGCCGAGGCGAGGGAACGGCTCGATTCGGACGACCGGGACGGGGGCACCTGACGCATCGCGTCATCACACGACACGGGGGCTGAACCGGGAAAGGCGTAACACTGCATGGACTGGAAACTGTTCGCTTCGACCTTTGCGGCCATCTTCCTGGCCGAGCTGGGAGACAAGACGCAGCTGGCGACGATGGCCGTGGCGGCCGGCTCCCAATCTCGGGTCACGGTCTTCTTTGGCGCCGCCTCGGCGCTCGTGGCGACCAGCCTGCTGGCCGTGCTGGCCGGCGACATCGTGACGCGATGGATGCCCGAAGCGTATCTTCGCCGCGCGGCCGGGGCGCTCTTTGTGGTGCTCGGACTCTTCTACATGTTCGGACGCGGGGAGTAGCTCCGGTCCCGGCGAGTGGCGGGGCGCGGCCCGCTCGGATATATTCAGAATGCAGATGAAATCTGCATTCACACGATTCTGTAGCCGGCTGGGTAGCGTGGCGCTGCTGGCGCTTACGCTTCTGGCCGCGGCAGCGCCGGTGGGGGCCCGTCCGCTCCGCTGCGCCACCGACGGGCAGACGCAGGACGCCTCGGATGTACGGCTGGCACGACTACCGGCGCCGGCCGGCGGCGCCGGGCACTATGCCCTTATCTTGAACGGCGACGCCGGCAAGCATCACGTCCAGAACTGCATCGACGCCTACGCCGCTCTCCGTGCCAACGGGTTTACCGATGACGACATCTTCCTGCTCTCCAACGAGCCCCGCGTGGGCAGCGCCAACGTGCCGACCCTGGGGCATAACGACGGTCCTCCCAGCACCCGCAACCTGGCCGCCGTGTTCCGGTATCTGCGCGAGCAGGTCGGACCTGCGGACACGCTCGTGGTCTATGTCACCGGCCACGGCGGCTACGACGGCGGCAAGGATCCTCATTGCTTCATCGAGATTGCGCCACGCGAAAAGAACAAGAAGGTCTGCTCGTCAGGGCAGCTGGCGCTGGACAGCTTCGTCGCTGGCGTCAGCGCCATCCACCCCAGGCGAGGCCTGTTCGTCTTCGATCAGTGCTTCGGCCATGCTTTCGCCAGCACCCTGGCGGACAACGGTTCATTCGTCTCCATCGCGCTCTCCACGAAGCCCGAAGAGGTCTTCTGCCAGAACTTCTCCCCCTTCTTCTGGTCGGAGCTGCGCAAGTCCGGGCAGCTGCGCAAGCCCCTTCCTCGGCGAAGCGTCAAGGCTGCCTACGAGCGCGCGGCCAAGATCGCCCGGAAAAAGGAGAAGACCCAGAGGCCCGAAATGAAGCTGGGCCCCGGGGTCGACCCCGCGAAGTTCTTCCTCTGGGAGTAGGTCTCAGGCCTACTTCGTCGCCGGCGTGCTCTGGATGAAGATGTAGTCCTTGGTCTTGTCCTGGAACTGCATCTCGAAGTCGGCGTTGACGTTGATGTTGCGTGGAATCGGCGTCCGCTTGTTGTCCTTCAGGATGTGATACCGGCCGTCACGGTCGATCTGGATCTCGTAGGGAGCTGCGAGACCCTTGATGTGGCCCGAAATCGCCGCAGTCCTCCACTCCGGAACCTCGGCCTTGAGCGGCCCCGGAACCGGAGGCGCTACCGGCGCGGGAGCCGGAACGACCGGCTGTCCCGGCACGCCTGGCCGCGCGCCGCCCTGATCCCACATCACGGCCCCGTCGACGATGCGGACGATGTTGCCGTTTTCTTGAATGTCGAACTGCATTCGGAACGCGAACGGGTTCTGGTGGTACTGGTTCACCAGATCGATAAAGTTGCGCGCGCGGTTCGTGAGGGGATAGCCCTGACGCGTGTAACCGCCCCGGTCGTAGCCCCACGGATCGAACCCGTCACTGCCGTAGCCCTGGGCGTCGAAACCCCAAGGATCGAACCCGCTGTGGTTGAGGCCCGACACGTCGTAACCGAACTGATTGAACCCGGTCTCGTCGAAGCCGAACCCGATCTTGACGAAGGCTCCGCGACCCTGGCCAATGGGCTTGTTCACATACGGATTCCTCACAGGCGGCCGGAACCGGAAGCGGTCCGGCGGCGGCTGCGGCGGATAGTAGGGCGACGGTCCGTAGTTCGGGGGACCGTAGTTCGGCGGCCCGTAATTCGGCGGGTAGTCTTGCTGGTATGGGGGAGGGCCTCCATCCCAGCGCGGGGGTCGCAAGGACATGTCAGGCGGAGGTATCATCGGGGGCCGATTGCGTGGAGGCATACTCCACAGATCCGTCAGGCCGCGCCAGTTGAAGTCGATCGACCAGTCCATGCCCGGATCGTTGTAGACCGGGGGCTGGGTCCCGTAGTCCGGTGGATAGGGACGCTGATCGCCGGGAAAGGGGAACTGATCCTGCGGGAACGGCTTGTTTCGGATCGGCGGGAAGCCCGGATCGTTCAGATCGCCACCGGAGAGGTAGTCCGAGAAGTACTGGTAGATGCGGCAAAGGTTCGGGACGATCAGCACCGTCGAGTGGTTCCCCCAGCGGAACCGGCGGTTGTCCAGATCGGCCCGGTCGACGAACTGGTAGATGCCGGAACCCGTGGGAACGGCCCAGATGATGTTGCGATTCAGGGTCGACGGATCGATCCGCCGGTTGGGGGCGTCCGAAGGCCGCCAGTACATCATCGCGCCGACGCCGTCCGAACGCTCCACCACTCGATAGATGAGCACCGCGTCCTTGGCTCGAGGCAACAGAGTCAGCACCGGCAGGTGTTTGGTCGTCAGGATCTGCTTGACCGTGCGGTAGGTCGTCCCTTCGTCGGGGGCCATGAAGGCGTTGGAGTAGAGCCGCTCGTAGCGCGAGTCCTGGGCGGCCCTAGCCAGGAAGTTCTTCACCAGATCGATGCGGTCCTTGCTGAAATCGTAGAGGCCCGTGTATCCGCCGACGACGTACTTGTCCCGGCGGAAGATGGTTTGGTCGATGTTGTCCACGAGCACCGGCGGATCGTCGGTCCAGCTCCAGCCGTTCGGATCGCCGTAGGATCCGGGGACGCCGCCCGGGCCGGGGCCGACCCGTTCGTCCCAAGGGTAGCGCTCGTCGGTCGGCAGAGTGGGAAGTGCGAAGTCGAGGTCGTTGCCGGCCGCGCCCGTGCGCTTGTAGTCGCTCTTGCCCTCGAGCTTTCCGGCGGGGCTGCCGTCGAAGCTGGCGAATCCGCCGTCGGCATTGGTGCCCTTGCCATTCCGCAGCACGGGCCGTTGCCGGCAGTGGTCGAGCGCTGTGCGGATGAAGTTGTTCAGGGAGAAGCCCGAGCGGCGCTGGCTGGGATTGAAGAAGACGGCGTCCTTGAACATCACGGTGACTAGCGCGGCGCCCTCGCCCTGCGCTTCGCGGCTGCGGAAGCTCACGGTGTCCCAGTAGACGTCGAACGGCGCCTCGTAGAACCGATAGGAGCCCGGGTAGGTCCGGGTGCGCTGAAGACTCGGCTTGCGATGCTTGGAAACGTCGTGGAAATCAGTCAGCTCCTGCTGCATGACGCCGAAGAAATCTGCGTCGTCGAACGAGCGCTGCTGCTGGGCCTGGTTGAGGTCTCCGAAAAAGTCGTCCGGGCCTGTGCCGCCAGCGTAGGCCTTGCCGGCCAGGCCGGCGACCACTCCGATGGCAGTCAGGAGCAGTAGTGACAGGATTTTACGGGCCATTGGGTCCCTCCGGTGCGCTCTTATCGTTCTTCTCCGTCGTGTGGAATGCGGGAGGACCACCTCTGTGGTCTCTCCGCTTACTACCATGACGACAGCGCGGAGGTTGCCGGTAGAAGAGTCGAATCTTGGCCGCCGGCATCCGCCCGTTGAGGGACGAACGCCGAGAGCCCCGAGCCCCAGGCCGAAGGACCGTATTTACGCGCTCGCCCGGGCTAGCGTCAGCTTGGGCTGCGACTCGTCGCTGACCAGGCCGTCGCGGATCACCAGCCGCCGCGGACAGATGCGCGCGACTTGCTGGCTGTGGGTGGCGATGAGCAGCGTGTAATCGCCTTTCCCGAACAGCGAACGGAAGATTGCCAGCAATCGCCGGCTGTTCTCGCTGTCCAGGTTGCCCGTCGGCTCGTCGGCCAGGATCAAGTCGGGATTATTGATGAGAGCCCGGGCCACGGCCACTCGCTGGGCCTCGCCGCCGGAGAGCTGCCGGGCATGATGATCCAACCGGTGTCCCAGCCCCAGCGCCTCCAGCAGCTTGGCCGCCTTCTCGCGCGCATTCCGCCAGGAATCCCGTCCCGTCAAGATCTGAGTCAAGGCCACGTTCTCCAGCGCCGTCAGCTCCGGCAACAGCAGGTGGTGCTGGAAGATCAAGCCGATGCGGCGGTTGCGCAAGTGACACAGCTCCGACTCCGATAGATTGCGGGTCGGCCGTCCGTCGAAGTAATACTCGCCGTCCGTTGGCCGCTTCAGCAGCCCCAAGATCGACAGCAGGGTCGACTTGCCCGACCCGCTTGCCCCCACCAGCGCGATCATTTCGCCCCGGTTGATGTCGAGGTTCACGCTCCGGAGGGCCGTGACGGCGACCTCCGAAGGATACGTGAGCGACACGTCGCGAAGCGAAAGCAGCATACGATCAGCCTAGCATAATCATCGGTGATCGCCGCTCGGGGCCTGAGGAGTCTCAGACCATTCGCACCTTGTCGTAAGCCGTCGGACCCGTGGAGTGACGCAGCACCTCGAAGGCGCGAGGCAACTGACCCAGGATGTCCGTCGCGGTGACCGACGGCCCGCCCGCCAGCTCCAGGCCCAGGTCCGCTGCCAGGCCGTGCAAGTAAACCGCCAATCGCAGCGCATCGAAGGACGCCGTACCGGGAAGGGCGCGCAGCGCCGCCAGCATTCCGGCCAGCACGTCGCCGCTGCCGCCGCTGGCCATGCCCGGATTACCCGTCGGGTTGATGCCGACTCTCCCATCCGGAGCCGCGACTTGCGAGTAGGGCCCTTTCAGCACCAGCGTCGCGCCCAGGGTTCGGGCCGCATCCACGGCAATCTCGGCGCGGCGGGCCCGGATATCCCCGGTCCCGATTCCCAGCAGGTGAGCCAGCTCGCCGGCGTGAGGCGTCGCCAGGAAATCGCCCACCGGCAACGGACGCCGCGGTTCCAGCGCGTGAAGCGCGTCGGCGTCGAGCACCATCGGGCCGTCGGCCGCGCCGACCAGCTCCCGCACCAGTTCGTCGATCGACTCTCCTCGGCCCACGCCCGGCCCCAGCAGCACGACGTCGGCCCATCCGGCCATCTCCCGGCAGATCGCTGCGGCCTCCCGGGAGAACAGCCCTTGCGGGGTGTCCGGTGCGCCGTAGGTCATCACCTCCGGCGTCATCGCCGCCGCCACCGCTTGCTGAGACGCCGGGACCAGCAGTCGCACCAGCCCCGCGCCGGCCCGGACGGCAGCGCGCGCCGCCAACACCGCAGCGCCGATCATCCCGCGCGAGCCGCCCACGACCAGCACGCGGCCATAGTCGCCCTTGTGGGAATCGACTCTCCGGGGCGGATAGAGCGGCGCCAGCTCGTAGCCGAGCGAGAGTTCCGACGAGAGCGCCGGATCGGCCAGCAGCGTCGGTGGAAACCCGATCTCCGCGACATATAACCGGCCCAGGAATTCCTGCGCCGGCTGCTGGAAGAACCCAATTTTGGGCAGCCCCATCGTCACCGTGAAGGCTGCCCGGACCGCCGGCCCCTGGACCTGGCCCGTGGAGGCGTCGAGGCCCGTCGGAACATCGACGGCCACGACTCGTTTCTTGGCCTGGTTGATACTCTCTACGGCCTCGCGGTAATCGCCCGACAGCTCTCCTCGCGCCCCGGTCCCGAGCATTGCGTCGAACACGATGGTCGTGTCGCCCAGCACCGAGCGCAGCGGGTGGCCCGGCCGGGCGTTGAAGACCTCGATGTCCACTTCCCGCTTCAACGCTTCCAGCACTTTCAATCCCGCGTGCTCCATCAGCAGCAGGCCCGGAAGCTTGCGCCCCTCGATCGCGCGCCGATCGATTTCGGCCATCTGGGCGGGAGTGACGACCTTCATAGGAATGCAGCGATCAGCCGGCAACCACGACACAGCCTAGGACTGTGGCGGTCTCGAATTCAACCGGGAACTTTGGCGCGGGAGCAGTCGCGCTCTCGATCCCCGCTGACTACTGCCTTACGCCGACGCTATCTGCAACAGTTCGGCCCCGCGACCGTAGACCATTTCTTCGGTCACCACGTACTCCTTCATGTCCTTCCTCGAGGGCAGTTCGTACATGATGTCGAGCATCATGTCCTCGATGATGGAGCGGAGCGCGCGGGCGCCGGTGTTCTTCTTGGTGGCCTTCTCGGCGACGGCACGGATGGCGCCCGGAGTGAAGTTGAGCTTCACGCCTTCCATCTCGAAGAGCCGCTGATACTGTTTCACCAGAGCGTTCTTCGGCTCCGTCAGGATCTGCTCGAGCGCCTTCACGGTCAACTCGTGCAAGGTCACGACGGTGGGAAGGCGGCCGATGAACTCCGGGATCAGCCCGAACCTGAGCAGGTCCTGCGGCTCGACCAAGGAGAGCAGCTCGCCGACGGTTTCGCTGCGAGACTTGCGCACCGGAGTGGCGCCGAAGCCCATGCTGCTGTTGTGGAGCCGCTTGGAGATGATCTTGTCCAGCCCCTCGAAGGCGCCGCCGCAGATGAACAGAATATTGGTTGTGTCGACCTGGATCATCTCCTGGTGAGGATGCTTGCGACCGCCCTGGGGAGGCACATTGCTGACGGTGCCCTCGATGATCTTCAGCAGGGCCTGCTGGACGCCCTCGCCGCTGACGTCGCGCGTGATCGAAGTGTTCTCGCCCTTGCGAGCAATCTTGTCGATCTCGTCGATGTAGACGATCCCCTTCTCGGCTTTGCTGACGTCGTAGTCGGCGTCCTGGACCAGCTTCAGCAGCACGGTCTCCGCGTCGTCGCCCACATAGCCGGCCTCGGTCAAGGTCGTGGCGTCGGCGATGCAAAAGGGGACGTCGAGGATCTTCGCCATCGTCTTGGCGAACAGGGTCTTGCCGCTGCCGGTCGGCCCGACGAGCAGGATGTTCGACTTCTCCAGCTCGACGTCGTCGGCCTTTACCTTGGAATTGATTCTCTTGTAATGGTTGTAGACGGCGACGGCGAGAACCTTCTTGGCGCGGTCCTGGCCGATGATGTAGTCGGAGAGCTGTTTGTTGATCAGCTTCGGATTGGGAAGCTTGGGGCCGCCCGCAGTCTGGACGTCTTCTTCCAGCTCCTCCAGGATGATCTCGTTGCAGAGATCGATGCAGCCGTCGCAAATATAGACGTCCGGCCCGGCGATCAGCTTGCGGACCTGGTTCTGGGTTTTCCCGCAGAAGGAACACTTGTAGTGCGTCTTGTTGAACATGCTCAGGCCTTTCCCTCGCTGCTCCCGATCTCCTCGCTCCTGGTGTAGACCTTGTCGATGAGTCCGTATTCCTTGGCCTGCCAGGAAGTCATGAAGAAATCGCGTTCCGTGTCCTTCTCGATCCTCTTCAGCGGCTGACTGGTGTGCTCCACGAGGATGTCGTTGAGCAGCCGCTTGATCCTCAAGATCTCATGAGCCCGGATCTCGATGTCGGACGCCTGACCGCTGGCGCCTCCGAGGGGCTGATGGATCATCACCGTCGAGTGTGGCAACGCGTACCGCTTACCTGGCGCTCCGGCCGCAAGGAGCACAGCCGCCATGCTGGCTGCTTGTCCGATGCAGATGGTGGAGATGTCAGGCCTAATATAGTTCATCGTGTCGTAGATCGCCAACCCGGCCGTGACCGATCCTCCCGGGCTGTTGATGTAAAACGAGATGTCTCGTTCCGGGTCCTCAGCCTCGAGGAACAGCATCTGCGCGATGATCAGGTTTGCCAGCTCGTCGGTCAACTCGGAACCCAAGAATATGATGTGGTCCTTGAGCAGCCGCGAGAAGATGTCATAGGCGCGTTCGCCTCGGCTGGTCTGCTCGACCACCATCGGGATCAGCACCGCTCGACCTCCAAGTGCTCCATAACTGATAGAACTCCGCCGTACCTTGGACGACCTGAGCTCAGTGCGAGTGACCTTCGTGGTCGTGATCGCGATCGTGATGCTCGGGAGCCACGTAGGCCGAGGCGATTCCCAGCAGTTTCTCCTTGAGGAACTCCAGCGCCCGATCGCGCGCGATGTCCTGCTTCGTGAGAATGCGGCTGCCCGTGTTGTCGAGGATCTCGAGGACCTCCTGAGGGTCCTTCTCAAGCGCTCGCGCCATCGCCCAGATGCGCTCCTCGACTTCGTGGTCGGTCACGTGGATCTTTTCCCGCTCCGCCACGGCGTCGAGCGCGAACTCGAGCTTCATCTCGGCGACAATCTCCTTGCGCGTTTTCTCCTCGAGCTCAGCTTGGGCCTTGCCTGCTTCTTTGAGCCAGGTCTCGAACTCCAGACCCTGCCGCTTGACCTGCTCCTTCACGCGCGAAACCTGCTCTTTCACGCGACGGTCGACGGTCACTGCGGGCGGCTCCTGATCGACCAGATCCGAAAGACGGGCCTTCAGCCTGGAGATCGCCTCTTCCTCGACTTTCTCCTGCTGCTCTCGTAGGAGGTCGCCAGCGATCTTCTCTCGCATGGCAGCAAGGTCCTTGAATCCGCGATCCTTGGCGAACTCGTCGCCGAGTGCCGGTGGCGTCACCGAGCGAATCGTCTTGAGATCCACCTTGAAGGAGGCCGCCTTGCCGCGGAGCCGCTCCGGAGCGGTGTCGCCCACCAGGTCCATCGTGAACTCTAGGGTCTCGCCGCGCTTCCTTCCAAGCAGATGCTGGTCGAAGCCTGTCAGGTACTGGTCGCGTCCGATCACCATCGTGACGTTCTTGCGACCCAGCGTCTGGTAAGCCTCGCCGTCGACGGTGACCTCGATAGTCACGAGCGCCATGTGCCCGTCGGCCAGTTCGGCTTCGGGAAGGTTCTCGGTGCGGGCGTAGCGGGTGACGATTTCGGCTAGACGCGTCTCGACGCCCGCGTCGGACGCGGCGGCCTCACCGGGCTTCTCGACCGCGATCGCGTCGTAGGAAGCCAACTCGACGTGGGGCGCGACGGCAACGGTGGCGCTGAAGTGGAACGGCTCGCCCTGGGTAAGGGCGCCGTCTTCATACGCGACGTCGGAGATCGGACGCTGAGCCAGGCTCTCGACTGCGCTGTAGTAGTACTGGGGCAGCAGTTCGCGGCGGACTTCCTTGAGGAAGTTGTCCTTGCCGACGTACCGCACCAGCACCGGCATAGGGACTTTGCCCTGCCGGAAGCCCGGGATCCGCACCTGGCTCGCGATCGCCTTGTGGACGCGCTTGAACGCGCCCGAGACGACCTCGCGGTCGACCTCGACCTTGAGCGTCAGGATGTTGTTGTCGACCTTCTGTTCCTTGATCGAGAATTCCGTGGAGCGATCCTCGGACATACCGTTCCTCCGGCGGGTCGGTCGGCGGCAGCGGCGCCTTTCCGGTGTCCCCGCGTCAAACTGAAAACCGACCAGAACAGCGCGTGAGGCAGACAGTCGACTGTTGAATCACACCTGGCCTCCAACAGCAGCCGCCTGCCTCACGCACTAGCCCTGGAAAAATGTACTGGAGCGGAAGACGGGGCTCGAACCCGCGACCTTCTCGTTGGCAACGAGAAGCTCTACCACTGAGCTACTTCCGCTCGATCTTTCTATCTTCTCTTCGATGAGGTTCTTCGGAGCGGGGCAGTGTGCGAAGGGGGGGACTCGAACCCCCACGGGTTTCCCCACTAGATCCTAAGTCTAGCGTGTCTACCAGTTTCACCACCCTCGCAGGCTAAGACGAGGTTGGGTCCTCCGTCTGCGCCTCGATCTGCGACCGAGGTTCCGAAGTCGCCCGCACTATATCAGATACTGGCCCGGAATGGAAGAGGGATGTGGAAGAGGGAAACCGGCTCACCCACCCGCGATGCGACGGCGGGGGGGGGGCATCTGCAGGTAGTCGATCTTCAACGGACCCGAAAGGCCGGGGGCCGTGTCGATGAAGGGCGTTGGGACGGTGGTGCGCAGCGGGTTGCGGCGCGTCGAGGAATCGCGGCCCAGGTCGTCGGCGTCGCGGTTGAGCTGCGTGCGCCGGATCTCGCGCTGCTCGCGCTGGATTTCGAGGTAGGTGGCTTGCACTGTCGGCAGGGGTCTCTTGCTGAACGAGAGGTTGTAAGGATTGCGCGCAAACTCGGAAATGCCCAGCTCCCCCTCCACGCGGATGCGAGACGTCGGCCGGATGCGGGAGTCGATCGGCAACGGCCTGGGCGTGAGGATCCGGAGCCAGTTGTTCATCTCGGTGTTGCTCCGGAAGGACTGGTCGAACTCGCCGCTGCCGCCCCCGCTCTCGCGGAAGAGGATCTCGTTGGCATTGCGCGTCATCAAGATGAGCGACCCGTTGCCTTCGGCCGAGGTGGCCACGATGTAGCCGCTGAACTCGACGTGGCGCCCCTTGGGCCAGATGCTAGGCGAAGATTCGATCTCGGGGAACTGAAGCCGCTTGTCGATCCTGCCGGACTGCTCGTTCTTCCGGGCTTCCTGCAGCTTCGCGATCTGCTGTGCCACGCGCGCGGCGGAGAACTCGGCGATGACCAGGTACTGCTGGGCCAGCGCCGATTGCTCGGGCGATAGGTTGCCCTCCGCCATGGCTTGCTGCAGCTCCTCCTTGGCCTTGGCCCACTCCTGCTGCTGGAAGAAGAAGAGGCCGTTGTTGTAGTGCAACAGTCCCAGCTGCTTGGCCAGCTTGGATACTTGGGCCTGGCTGATCTCGTCCTTCGGATCGAGTCGGACGGCCTCCGTGAAGTAGGCATGCGCCTCGACGGGCTTCTGCTTGCTGAGCATGATCAGGCCCAGAACGCGGTGCGGCAGGGCCAGCGCCGGATTGAGCGTCAGCGCCCGTTCGCTCTCCTCCGAAGCCTGGTCGAAGAGGCCGGCGCGATAGAGCAGCAACGAGAGACGGGTCGACACGTCCGGCGAGGAGGGCGCAACCGCGCGGGCTTTCTGAATCGAGGCCAGGGCGCCGGCGATGTTGCCGCCTTGCTCCTCGAGCTGCGATTGCAGCAGCAGCAGCGGGATCGCGCTCGGGCTCGAGGCCAGCGACTCGGTCAGGCGCGTGCGGGCCGCAGCCTTGTCGCCTTTCTTCCAGGCCGCCTCGATCTCGGCGGCGAGCTTGGCGGACTCGGCTTCGGAAGCAGGCGAGGCCGCCTGAGGTACTCCGGACGCCGGAGGCGCCTGCCCCTGCAGGCGCTCCACGGCGCGCAGGGCCTCTTCCATCGAGGGGTCCAGCTCCAGCGCCTGCCGGTACTGTTCCACGGCCTCCCGGAACTTGGCTTGCCGTTCGAAAAGCCGACCCAGGTTGAAGTGCGGCGACGCCTGGGTCGGATCCAGTTCCAGCGACTTCACAAACTCGTCGTAGGCCTGGCTGTCCTTGCCCTGGTAATAGTAGGCCAGCCCCGTATTGTTGTGGAGCTGGGCAGTGTCCGCCAGCGTCGCCGTGGCGGCGAACAGGAGGCAAGCGAGTGCAAGCAGAGGTTGGCAGTGGGCTGGCTGTCGAAACACGACGACGCCTCCTCCGGGGGACCGCATGCGGCGCCCCGCCCGGGGCGCGCGCGCGATCTACCTTACTGCATTCGGCAATTCAGCCGAATCGTTGCAGGGAGGGCCGCGCTTTGCCGGTTGCGCCCGCCAGGAATCGAACCCGGATCCTCGGTTCCGAAGACCGATGCTCTATCCTTTGAGCTACGGGCGCGGAAAAATTCAGTCGCGTTGCCAGGTGGGGCGGATGACGGGACTCGAACCCGCGACCACTGGAATCACAATCCAGTGCTCTAACCAACTGAGCTACATCCGCCGCGCCAGGTGAGCCCCGTTTATATCATTGGACGCTCGGACGAGTCAACGTGCGCCGGTCTTCTCAAGCTGCCCAGAGCGAGACGGCATCCTTCTGCATTTCGGTGATGCGGGGGATCTTCATCTTCTGGAAAGTCTTGAACTGCTTCTGATCGAAGCAGGTGACGCGCAGATTGATGCCGGTCTCCACATACTGGTCCAGCGACAGGTCGGCGATCCGCGCTTCCAGGACGCTGCTGGGCTTGCGCAACAGGACGAGGATCTCGAGCACGCCCGCTTCGCGATAGACGGAGCCCTTGAGACCGTGCAGGCTCGCCGAGACGATCTGGTTGCCGAACTGCTCCACGAGCTTGGCCGTGAACACACCAACGGCGTCGCGCTCGAGCTGGGACAGCTGGGTCAACTCGATGTTCTTGTACTCGAAGGCCAAGACATCCGTCCTTTCCCTGAAAGCTCCGAAGTTCCAGATTCCTGACAGTTCCCTGGAGTTCGCGGCAAAGGTTGTTCGGGTTCGGAGCACAGAAGTATGAAGGCGCATGACCGGGATGGCAATTGCTCCTCAAACTATTTTTCGATCTCCAACGCCCACCCTGAAAGACCGTCGATTCGCCGCCCCTCGACCGGCATGCTATCTTCGCGGTCGTGACATCGGGTAAGCGGTTTGCAATTCGCGGACGCGTCTTCGACGGTCGAAAATTTCGGCGTGACGCTCTGGGAGAGGTCGAGGTGGGCCGCATCCGGCGGCTCTCCCGACCGGGCGCCTACGAGGGGCCTGTCGAGGACTACCGTGGGCACTGGATCGTCCCGGGTCTGATCGACGCTCACACCCACGGCGCCGGCGGCGGCGACTTCGCCGACCCCAGGCCGGGAGCCGTTGCCCGGGCGGCTCGGAGCAAGCTCGCTGGCGGCACCACGGGATTCATGGCAAGCCTGATCAGCAGCCCCTGGGTTTCGATTTCAGCGGCATTGGCGCACTTGGGCCGATTTCGCGACGGCGATCCTCTCGGCGGCGCGCTGCTCGGAGTTCACTTCGAGGGCCCCTTTCTGAATCCGCAGATGCGTGGTGCGCACCCCGTCGAAAACCTCGCCGAACCGGCGCGACGAATTGCCGATGACTACCTGCAGCACGCGCCGTCAGGGCTGGTCCGGATGTTCACGATCGCTCCCGAGCTGTCTGGTGGTCTGGCTCTCGTCCGGCACCTGAGCGAGGCGGGCGCAATCGTCGCCCTTGGCCATTCGCGTGCCAGCTACGACCAGGCCCGGCAGGCGATGGACCTGGGTGCCCGGCACGCAACGCACCTCTTCAACGCGATGGCGCCGATGCACCATCGCAACCCGGGCATCGTGGGCGCCTTTCTCGACGAGCCTGCCTCGACGGTCGAGCTGATCCCGGACGGCACGCACGTCCATCCCTCGCTGCTGCGGCTGGTGGCGACACTGAAGGGCGCCTCGTGCATCGCCGCGGTAACCGACTCGGTGCCCCCGGCCGGGCTGCCTTCGGGCGCCTACGAGTGGCTGGGCCGGGACATGACGCTCAGGGAGACCGGCGCATTCCTGTCGGGCGGAACCCTTGCCGGCAGCGTGCTCGATTCGCCGGGGGCGCTGAGGGGGCTGGTTGCTTCCGGCATGGCGCTCGAAGATGCCGTGCGAACGGCCTCCGAAGTGCCGGCGCAACTGCTGGGCGTTTGGGGCGAACGGGGCAGCCTCTCGCCGGGGAAGCGAGCCGACGTTGCGGTGCTGTCCGAGGCGCTCCTTCCCGTGTGTACCTATCTGGCCGGCGTGGTTGTGGCGGCAGATGGGGACAGCCGCCACTCCCCTTGATATTCTATTTGCCGGGAGGTGCGCATGAAGTTTCAGGTTGTCGAAGATTACGAGTCGCTGAGCCGCCGGGTAGCGCTGATGGTGGCCGGGCACATCGTCGTGAACCCGTCCGTAGTGCTAGGGCTGGCGACGGGCGATTCGCCGCTCGGGATGTATCGTGAGCTGGCGACGCTCCATCGAGCCTACGGTCTCGACTTCGACCGCGTAACGACCTTCAACCTCGACGAGTACTGCGGCCTGTCTCCCAGCCATCCCCAGAGCTATGCGCACTACATGCGTCACAACCTCTTTTCGCACGTCGACCTGCGGCCCGAGCATACCCACCTGCTCGACGGAGTCGCGCCGGATCAATTTGCCGAATGCATCCGGTACGAGGAAGAGATCAAGCAAGCCGGAGGCATCGATCTTCAGATCCTCGGCATTGGCCGCAACGGCCACATTGCCTTCAACGAACCGGGCGACCACTTCCAGGTGCGCACGGGCGTCTTCGATCTCGCGGAGGCCACCCGTGAAACCAACGCGCGCTTCTTCGACCGGGGCGAAACCGT
>JACQFU010000316.1 GCA_016199905.1 Candidatus Wallbacteria bacterium | reverse complement strand
TGGACTCGGCGCCGTCTTCGAAAATGCCAACGCCGTGACCATCCTCTCCGAGACCGACGCCGACCGCGCCCGAGGCAGCGGCCGCAAGGTCACCTCGTTCACCAAGGTGATCCTCCAACTCGTCAACGCTTCCAGGAAGTACGTCACCGTCAAGCTCGATCCCGCGGCTCGCATCTCCAGTTGCTTCGTCGGTTCCGAATCGTGTTCTCCCGGGATCGGCAAAGTGCCCGGCGAGTTCCTGCTGCCGGTGCCGCGCTCGCGGGCCAGCCAGGGCAAGCTGGACGCCTTCCCGGTGCAGCTCACCTATCAGCTCGACCTCCCCAACGGCTTCGCCGACTCCGGCACGATTCGCTACGGGCTGCCTTCCTTCGATGTGCCGGTCGCGGATTACTCCTGGAAGGTTTTCACACCGGATACCTATCGATTCCTCAAGTTCCGAGGCGACCTGGAGGACACCAGCGAAGAGGCCGAGTTCGTGCTGGTCGCGGCTGCCAAGTGGCTCTTCGATCGATTGCTCTACGACCTGGCGGCCCGACTCGCCGCCCTCGGCGCTCTCGTGGGCGCCGTGCTCTGGATCGTCAGGGTGGCCCGGCGAGGATTCGACGGCAGCACGAAAGCGTCTTTCGTCACGCGAGGCTCGCTCGGCGCGCTGGCCATCGTCGGAATCATCGTCTGCGGCCTGGCGGCCATCGCCGTGCCCAACTTCCGGGCCGCGCGCGAGCGGTCCAACACGCGCGCCTGCTTCGCCAACCAGAAGACGATCGCGGGCGCGGTGGAGATGTACAACCTCGACCAGAATACGTGCCGCAAGGAGATCGGCGTTGCTTTCCTCCAGGAACTGGCTCAGCAGGGTTACCTGCAATGCGTGCCCGACGATCCCGGCTGCGGCCCGGGCAGCGCCGCCAACTACTTCACTATCAGCGGCGGCAACGGTATCGCTTGCCGCGCTCACGGCGCCATCGGCGAGGGCGGTGCTCGAGTCTACGGGATGGAGCCGAGCGTGCCCGCCGCCGCAGACCCGTCCGCGCCCGCGCCGGTGCGGGCTAGCCGCGACGATCGCACCAACCCGATCAACTTCCGCATTCCCAAGACAGGCCAGTACACGCTACTGCTGCGGGGATTCCTTCCTGAGGGGCTGACGCCCAGCTTCGAGGTGCGCTACTACTCGGCCGAACGGTACCTGCAGCTCCGGTTGCTTTGCTGGACCGTGGGAGCGGTGCTGGCGCTGCTGCTGGTGCTACCCGCGGCGGGTCGCCGTTCGACAGTCCCCGATGTGGCGCTGATGGCAGCGCTGCTGGCGGCGCTGCTCGGGTTGGACGCCCAGGCCCCGGCGCTGGCGGCAGAGTCCTTTGGCGCCTGGGTGACGGCCCTCGGTCTCGGATTGCCTCTGGTGGTCTTCGGGGCCCGGATCGAGCGGATGATGGTCCGGATGGAGGACGGCGACGCTCCGCCGCTCGGAAGCATTGCAACCAAGACGCTCCTTTCACTCCTAACCATCGTCGCGCTAACACCGTCGGTTCGCGCCGAGGATTTGGAGATGCGCCTCTTCGCGCCATCGGCACGCGCCGACGCGTCCGCGGCCCTGCTGATGCCTCGCTCCGACTTCAAGCGGCTGTCGGCTGCGGCCGGGGCCGCCGTCACCGCGGCCGCGACCAAGGCCGACGGCTTGCCCGGACTGCTGCTCGAAGAGGCCAGCTATCGCGTCGTGCCGTCGTATCCGGTCTCCGAAGTCGAGGCCCGATACCGGATCTGGGGACACGGCTCGGGCTGGCGGAGCATCGAGCTGGCCGGTGCCGGGCTCGACGCCGCCGCCGCGCCCGAGGTCGTCTCCGGCCGTGCCGCATCGGTCCTGTCCGCCGGCGCGCCCGGCCGTTTCCTGGTCGACCTGGAAGGCTCGACGGAGATCCGCCAACGCTTCTCTGCCCCGGTCGCCCGCGAAGGCAACCGATTCCGGATCGAGTTTGCCGCGCCTCGCTCTCCCATCAATTCGCTGCGTCTCGCGGACCTGCCGGCCGGGTTCCGGGAATTCCGGGTCGCCGGTGGAGTGGCTGGCCCCGATGGCTCCGAATTCAGGTTCCCTGCCGCCGAGCGGGTGCGGCTCGAATGGACCAACGCCGCGCCTTCGCCGGTCCAGGCCGCGAAGCCCGAGGAGACTTTCGAGACGCACTCGCAGATCGAGTCGAGCCTCTGGCTTGCCGGCCACGCCGCCGAGCGCGTCCTGCGGCTCGAGGGGAGGCTCGATCTGGAAGTCTCGCGCCGCCCCGTCTCGCGCACTGTGGTCGAGTTGCATCCTTCGCTTGCCGTGGTCGACGCCAGGGCTCCCGAGCTGGCCGACTGGTCGATCGAGCCCGTGCCCGGCAGCGCCGCCCAGCGCCTGGTGATCGAGTGGAAAGCGCCGTTCGCAGGCCGCGCTCAGGTCCAGCTGATGCTCGAGGTGTCGCGCGAGGGCGACGCTCCCTTCGAGCTGGGGTTGCCGGCCGTCGCCGGCGCTCAGCGCGAGCACGTGACGCTAGGCGTCTCCGGCCAGGGAAACCTGCTCGTGGAACCCGGCAAGCTCCCGGATGGCGTTCGCCAGGGCGATCCCTCGCAGCCGCCGCAGGAGCTTTCGAGGCCCGGAGCCCGGCCGCTGGCGCTGCTCCTGACGGCTGCCCGGCACGGCGGCAGCGGCGCCGGCGCCGCCGCACCTGTGCAGTTGCGCGTCACGCGCCTGCAGCAAGTCCAGCTCCTCGCGGCTGTCGCCGACCTGGCCGAGTTTTCGGTCCACGCCGCCCGGGACGGCCAGCTCATGGGCCATGGCCACTGGCTGGTGAAGAACAACTCCGAGCAGTTCCTCCGGCTGCGAATGCCCGAGGGAGCACGGCTGCTCGATTGCTTCGTGTCGGGCACAGCGGTGACGCCCGCGGCCGGTCCGTCGGGCGAGCTGCTCCTTCCTCTGGAGAAGTCGGGTGTCCGGAACACGCAGGCCGCGGCTTTCCCCGTGGACCTGGGCTGGCTCGAAGTGCGCAAACCGCTCGAAGAGGGCGCAACCATGCGCCTGACGCTCCCGCACGTCCAGCTCCCCGTCAGCACGTTGCGGCTGAAGCTGGGGATGCCGCGCGACCTCGACGCTGTGCCCGTCTCCACCAACCTGCAGGCCGACGCGTCCTACCGGGAGGTCTCGTACGCCGGCGAAAACGGCGAGCGAGAGGCGGAGGCATCCGGGCGCCGTCTCTTCGAACAGTCCGCTCCTCCGCTGAAGGTGCCTTTTCCCGAAATGACGCAGGTCGAGAACTACTCTCGCGATATCGTCGATCCAAGCGGCTCGGCTCCATTTCTGGAAACCCGTATTGCAGCTCGCCAGACCAGCCGTTTCAATCGCTCGCTCGGGTTCTCGGCGGCGTTGCTGCTGGCCTTTGGTTTCGTGCTTCACGGCCCCACGGCCCGCTCGCGGAAGCGGCGGCTCGCGGCGGTGCTCGTCGTGAGCGGAGTCGCTGTCGGAGTGACGTCCTTTCGGCCGGAATCGCTCGCGCTGGGGCTCTATTTCGCCCTGGGCCTGTTCTTGGGCGCGGCTCTTGGACTGCTCCGATGGTTGGCCGAGCTGCGCCCCGTGTCGCCGGCACTTTCTCCCCGCTTTCCGCCCGGGAATTGACTTGTGAGCCGCTTCCTGTTACCTTGGCTGCCCCATGCAGAATGGTGACTCCAGCTCCAATCCCATCGTTGTCGCCGAGGCGCTCACGAAGGTCTACCCGGGCCCCATCCGTGCCGTCGACGCCATCGACCTGAGCGTCGAAACCGGCGAAATCTTTGGCCTCCTCGGCCCGAACGGCGCCGGCAAGACTACCACCATCAAGATGATCGTCACGCTGGCCCAGCCCACCTCGGGCCGGGTCCTGGTCGACGACCTCGACGCGATGGAGGCGCCCGACGAGGTCCGCACCCGCATCGGCTATGTCGGCCAGGAGGTCGCCGTCGACAAGTCGCTTACAGGCCGCGAGAACCTGGAGTTGCAGGCCGCTCTCTACCACATCCCGCCCGCTG
>JACQFU010000306.1 GCA_016199905.1 Candidatus Wallbacteria bacterium | reverse complement strand
TGCCGGTTCCGAAGGTATCGACCATCACGCTGACCGGATGGGCAACCCCGATGGCGTAGGCGAGCTGGATCTCGACGCGCTCGGCGAGACCGGCTGCGACCACGTTCTTGGCCGCGTGACGCGCGGCATAGGCGGCCGAGCGATCCACCTTGGTGCAGTCCTTGCCGCTGAAAGCGCCGCCACCGTGACGGGCCATCCCGCCGTAAGTGTCGACGATGATCTTCCGGCCCGTGAGGCCGGCGTCGCCTTGCGGCCCACCTACGACGAAGCGGCCGGTCGGGTTGACGAAGAACTTGGTCTTGTCGTCGAGAAGTCTGCCGGGGATGACCTTCTTGATGACCTCGTCGATCACGTCTTCCTTGAGGACTTCGTAGGAGACGTCGGGATCGTGCTGGGTGGCGATCACGACGGTGTCGACGCGGAAGGGCTTGCCGTCGCGATACTCGACGGTGACCTGGCTCTTGCCGTCGGGGCGCAGGTAACGGAGCGTGCCGCGCTTGCGCAGGGTTGCCAGCCGGCGGGTGAGCGCGTGCGCGAGCGTGATCGGCGGCGGCATCAGCTCAGGCGTTTCGTTGCAGGCGTAGCCGAACATCATGCCCTGGTCGCCGGCGCCGATGAAGTCGGCCTCGTCGCCGCCGTTGGACTTCTCGCGGACCTCGACGGCCTTGTTGACGCCCTGAGCGATGTCGGGCGACTGCTCGTCGAGGCTCACCAGGACGGCCGCCGTGTCGCAATCGAATCCGAAAGCGGAGTTGGTGTAACCGATGTCCCGGATCGTCGCGCGAATAATCTTGGGAATGTCGACGTACGTGCTGGTGGTGATCTCGCCGAACACGAGCGCCATTCCCGTCGTCAGGGACGTCTCGCAAGCGACGCGGCCATACGGATCCGACTTCATGATCGCGTCCAGCACGGCGTCCGAGATCTGGTCGGCCATCTTGTCGGGGTGGCCTTCGGTGACCGATTCCGAGGTGAACAAGTAATTCTTGATGCTCATCGCATTTCCTTTGGTGGTCGGCCCACGTGTTCACTCCCCGGGCCGAAAGGGGCCTACAGTTACTTGGTACCGAAGAGCCGATCGCCCGCATCGCCCAGACCCGGGAGAATGTAGCCGTGATCGTTGAGTTTCTCGTCCAGGGCCGCGCAATAGATGTCCACGTCCGGATGGGCGTGCTCCAACGCCGCGAGCCCCTCCGGGGCCGCCAGTATGCAGTTGAACTTGATCCGTTTAGCGCCCCGCTTCTTGATGAAATCTATGGCGGCGACGGCCGACCCGCCCGTGGCCAGCATCGGATCGACCACGATCAGCGTGCGCTGGTCGCTGTCCTTGGGGAGCTTGCAGTAGTAGTCGTGCGGTTGCAACGTCTCGGGATCGCGATAGATGCCGATGTGTCCCACGGGCGCCATCGGAACGATCTGAAGGATGCCGTGGATCATGCCGAGGCCGGCCCGCAAGATCGGCACCACCCCGAGCGTCAGACCGTCGATGTAACGGCCCACGACCTCCCGGCCCAGCGGCGTGCGAACTCGTTTTTCCGCGACCGGCACGTCTCGGGTGATCTCGTAAGCCATCAGCGACGACAGTTCGTCGACGCACTCGCGGAAGATCTTGACGTCCGTGTTCTCGTCCCGCAGACACGTCAGCTTGTGCTGGATCAGCGGGTGATCGAAGATGGTCAACTTGCCCACGGCGTGGAGCCTCCGTTCGCGTGCCGGCCGACGCCGGCGCCCAGGCCCGGCCGGCCCGGAAATCCGCGAGAAGATAGCACGAATGCCGCTCTACTTCAAGTGGAACTACGGTTCGCCCCCGTCCACCTGCGCGTCGGCCCGGGCAGAGGTTCCTCGATGCTCCAGGCGAGCCACGTAGCGCTCCACCTGGGCATACAGCCGGTGATTGCGATCGATCTGCCCTCGTACCGCGCGGAAGTGCTCCAGCGCCTCGGTGGCGCGATTGGTCTTGTAACAGATGAGCCCCATCTTGAACCGCACCATCGGATCGCTGCCGGCCAGCGCCATCATCTTGCGGAACTGCGCGAGCGCCTCTTCGTACTTCTGCTGGCGGTAATAGAGATTGCCCAGGTACTCGTAGGCCGGCGTCAGCTCCGGATAGTGGCGCAGGATGGCCTTGTACTGCTCCTCCGCGCCAGCCGGATCGTCCTTGCGCTCCATCAGTTCAGCAAGGGCGTAGCGAGCCGCCAGGTTTCGCGGTTCGGACACGATGACCTTCTTGAAGGCTTCCTCGGCCCGTCCGGGCTGTTCGGTTTCCATGAACAGCTTGCCCAGCTCGCCGAGCGAGGCGACGTCGTCGGGCCGAACCCGTACGGCAGCCCCGAAGGCGAGGATGGCGCCCTGGCGATCCTTGCGTTGCTGCAACAAGACACCCTTCTGGTAGAGCGATCGCTGGTGATCGGGCCGTACCTGCAGGACGCGCTCGTAGTTCTCGAGAGCCCGTTGCTTGTCGCCCCGGCTGTACGCCAGTTCCGCCTCGCGAAGATAATCGGAGTACTTCTCCACCGACACGTCGGCGGGCGCCGCCGGACCGGCAGAGACCTCGCGCGGGACCGGAGCTTCGCGCTCGGGCGGCTGCGCCGCGTCGTTCCGGACGGGCGGCTCCCGGCGCTTCTGGGGGGGCCGGACAGATGGCGCGGCGGCCTCCATGATCGCGAGCGCCTTCTCATTTTCGGGCTGCTGCTTGAGCAGGACACGCGCGGCCTGAAGCGCCTGGTCCATGTTTCCGGCGCCTTCGGCCAGCTGCATCGCCTCCTCCAGAAGTCGCGGGTCGTCCGGATGCGATGCGAGCGCCTCCTCGATGGCGCCGTAGGCAGCGCGCGGCCCCTTCTGCGCCTCGACCGCCGCCGCCTTCAAGAGCACGCCATCCGTATCCCCCGGCCGAAGTTTGAGATACCTTTCGGCGTGGGCGATGCAGTCTTGCCGCCGGCCTTGCTTCA
The DNA here is from genome assembly GCA_016199905.1 of Candidatus Wallbacteria bacterium. Classification (GTDB taxonomy): domain Bacteria; phylum Muiribacteriota; class UBA6191; order JACPRK01; family JACPRK01; genus JACPRK01. The sequence goes on along the minus strand of JACQFU010000306.1, from coordinate 1,988 downwards.
GCTCGACGCGGGCCAGTTCGAGCCAAGCGCCGGCGTCGGCTGCGGGCCTGCTGCAATATCCCGACAGCAGCTCCCGGGCGCGGTCCCACTCGCCCCGCGCTGCCGCCGTCTTGCCCAGCACGAACCAACTCTGCGGGTCCTGCGCTAGCGGAGCCAGCAGCTTCTCGGCCTCGGCCGGATGGCCTTTTTCGAGTGCCTCGCCCGCCCTGCCGAGGGGCGACTCCTTGGAGGGGGCCTGCTGGGCAGCGAGCTGCTTGGACAGCGCGACGGCCTTCATGAGGAGGTCGCTGGCCTTCTGTTCATTTCCGTTGGCGCTGGCGACCTTGCCCAGGTCCACCATCGCCTCGTAGCGCAGCCGGGGCGGCGGCTCCAGCGCAAGCAACGCCTCCAGCTCGCGCTCCGCAAGGCCGAGATCCCCCGCCTCGTAGGCGGCCTCTCCCGCCCTCAATCGCGCCTTCGGGTCATTTGGGTCCGAATTTAGAGGACGCGGCCGCGAAGGCACGACCAGGGCATCGCTCGCCTCCGAAGCAGGCGCCCGATCGCGGCGACCCAGGTAGAACGCCCCGAGGGCCAGCAACGCTCCCGAGTACAGGAGGATGCCGCCGCCCAGAAAAACCGCCTTCCTCGATACTCCGCGCTGGAAGCTCAGCCCTCCGCGGTTGATCGTCAGGTGCCGCGCGACGATCTCCGATTCCTCGTCGTCGAGCATCGGGAAGGCGCGATCGAAGATGAACTGGCAGAATTCCGCCATCCGGTACGCATCCCGGACGTTGTAGAGCCACAGGCCAAGCCCCCCGAAGGACAGCAGCCAGAGGAAACCTCGATAGGCCCACGGCGCGGTCAATCCGGTGAGCGTCTGGCTCACGGCCAAGCCGTAGCTGTAGTCCCAAAGGTAGAGGAAGACGGCGACCTCTCCGCCAAAGAAGGTGAAGGCTCGCTTGTACTGCCCGTTGAAGAGCTGGCCCAGCCCCATCACCAGGCCCGACAGGAGCGCCGCAAGGCGCGGGTCTCGCAGCAGATAGCGGGTGGACTCTTGCTCCGCGAGGCGATAGTAACGCTCTTCCTCGTCGCGATAGTCGCCCTGGCCGTGGTTGGGTTGCATCAAATCAGCTCGGCGAATACTTCATTGGAAAGCGCCAGCCCCGGGCGCGAAAGGGCCCAGCCGTCCCCGCGGCGCTCCAGCAATCCCAGCTTGCTGTAGCGGTCCAGAACCCGGCGAACGTCCCGGCCGGCTTGCCCATCCAGCTCGCCCGGCAAACGCTCCACGCCACGCAGAAGTCGAAGCTTCAGCATCAGCTCCTCGCGGGCGCGCTCCTGGGGCCCGAGTGCCGACTCGAGCCGCGGTCCCGCGTCGAGGGCGCTCGCGTGGGTCTCGAAATCGTCCGGGTTGACCCGACGTTCGCCGCCAAGGTAGCTCGCCGACGACAAACCGATCCCGACATACGGTTCGCCGAGCCAGTACTTGAGGTTGTGTCGGCACTCCAGGCCGGGCCTGCTCCAGTTGGAGATCTCGTAATGGGAATAGCCGCAGCGCTCCAGGAAGTCTTTCGCCCGGTAGTAGAGATCGACCTGTAGATCCGGATCGGGCGCTTCGATCCCGATGCGGCCCCAGTGGCTCTCTTCCTCCAGTTGGTAGATGTAGAGAGAGGCGTGGGCCGGAGCCAGCTCCGCGAGCGCGCCGAGCGATCGGTCCAGCGATTCGAGAGTGTTTCCGGGGAAGCCGCAGATCAGATCGAGATTCAAGTTCGCGATGCCCGCCGCCCTCAACGCAGACACGGCGGTGAAGACGCCTTCCACGGTGTGGAGCCGGCCCAGCAGGCGAAGCTCTTCCGGCACGAACGACTGGGCGCCCATGCTGACGCGATTCACGCCCAGCCGAGCGAGCTGATTGGCCTTCGCTTCATCCATCGACTCCGGGTTAGCCTCCATCGTAATCTCGGCGGCCGGCAGCAGAGCGAACCGCCCGACGATGCGGCTGAAGAGCCTGT
>JACQFU010000280.1 GCA_016199905.1 Candidatus Wallbacteria bacterium | reverse complement strand
TCTCCAGGCCACGAGCTTGACCAACCTGGCCGCCGTCTCCGTGGAAGCCGACCGGTCCGTGTCTATAGGCAACACCCTGCACGTCACGGGCACGGTGCGCAACGACGGTCCGGGATCGGTGCAGGGCGCCGCCCTCGCCTTCGTGCTGACGCACGGCGAGGAGCCGGGACTGAGCAGTCCGCTCCTGGGTCCGCCTGTGGCGCTTCCGGCGATGGCTGCCAACGAGACAAAGGCGGTTCGAGCGGCCTACTCCGTGGCGCCATGGGTGGCGCCGGGGAGCTACTCGGTGGCCATGCTGGTCGACCCGGGCGACTTTATCCCCGAGACCAACGAGACCGACAACGTGTCGGCCTCTGCCCTGGGGGTCACGATTTCGGCTCCACTGTCGCCCGCGCTGCTGCCGGACTTGACGGTCGAACAGGTGTCACCGGCGCCAACGGGTCCGTCGAGGCGTTTTGCCGGCGGCACGGCCGCACTGGTGGGCTCCGTCAGAAACAGGGGAGGCGGCGACGCAGCGTTGCCCTTTTCGACCCGCTTCTTCCTGGTAAAGGATCCGGCGTCGGGGCCCGATGCCGGACTGACTCTGGGCTCTGCCGCGGTTTCGAGCCTGGCCAGCGGGCAGGCGGCCATCGTCTCGGGTAGCTTCCCGCTGCCGCTGCTTCCGCCGGGAGACTACTTCCTGGGCTTGGCGGTGGACTCCGAGGGCCGAGTGCCGGACGGGAACAGTCGCAACAACGTGCTGGTGAGCGCCGACCGCTTCACGATCTCGACGCCTCCGCTCTTGGCTGCGGCCCCCAATGTGTCCGTCGCTTCCATCTCGGCGGCCTCCGGCGCCGCCGTCGCCACGACCTTCTCCGCACGCGTCGGCATCGCGGCCACGGGCGCCCCCGCCGCTCTCCCGGTGGACGTGCTGCTGCTGCTCACCCGCGGTTCCCAGGTGCCTTCGGCCGGAGACATCGCCGTCGGCCGCGGCACCGTGGTAGTGCCCGCGGGTGGGATGGCGACGGCGGCCCTTACGGCATTTGTGCGACCGGGGACTCCCGCCGGCACGTACTCGCTGGCGGCGATAGCCGATCCGCAGCAGCTCCTCCCGGATCCCGACCGCAGGGATAACGTGCTGGTGGTCTCGGTATCGAGCTTCGCCGTCGCTTCGGGCCCGGCGCTGCTGGACGACTACCTGCCGCCGGCCGGTCAGCCCGTGCCGTCGTCGCTGCCCGAACCTCAGCGCATCACGCCCGGGGGGCCGCCGATCCTTGGTTTGATCGAGGCGGCCGGGGACCGAGACGCGTTCTTCTTCGATCTCGCGGCACCGGGTGGGAACCTGCAAGCCGAGCTGGCAGCGCGCGGCTCGGAGGACCTGTCGCTCGAGGCGATCGGTCCGGGCGGCACTCGATCCTCAGGGATTTCGGGAGGCGGCGGCCAGCCTTGCCGACTCTTCAACTTTCCCGCCACGTCCCCGGGCCGATATGTGTTGGTAGCGAGCCACCGCACTGCGTCGGGTACGGGTGGTTACGCGCTCTCGGCGCGGTTAACGGCCGGGGTGACCGCCGTCGTCGACTTGCTCCCCGGGGCCATCTCCGTGGCCCCAATCGCCCCCACGACTCGCGACGGCATAGCGATGCGCTGGTCGATCGCCAACGCCGGCCCCACAACGTCCGGGACTTTTGCTTGGGACCTGCGATTGGTTCCTCAGGACTGCACGCTGTGCGCCGGTGGCCAGGGCGAAGCGGCAGCCCTCGATTTGGCTTCGGGGCGACTGGCCCGCTTGCCGGGCCGCTCCAGCGTCGACCTGGGGCCAATCTCCACGGGACCGCTTCCGGCAGGCAAGTACCGCGTAGTCCTGTCGATCGATACGCAAGCCGAGGTGAGCGAGGCCATCGAATCGAACAACACGCGAGAGATCCCACTGGAAGTACTTCCGGCACGACGAACCGAGGGGCTGGCTGTTGCGGCGCTGGCGGTGGAGCCGTTCCAACCCACGACGGCGACATCGAGGGTCGTCGCTCTGGGCGCGGTTTCCAATCGCGGTTCCGAACGGACGACTCGATTCGACATCCAGTTCGTCTTGGACCGCACGTCAGTAGCCCGGGGGAGCATCGTCACGCGGTTCTTCATTGAAGGCCTACCGCCCGCAAGCCGGCTAGCCTTGAGACCGGTGCCGCTTCCGGTCCTGGTCCAGGGGGCGCATACGCTCACGCTGGAGTTGGACCCCGACGGCCGCCTGGCGCAGTCCAACCCGGACGAAGGCAGGCTCACGATCGGATTCGGCGTCGGCCCCAATCGCGTGTCGGGATTCGACCTGGCGACAGGCCTGGTATCGGTGGAGCCGGCGGCTCCGACGACTCGCGATGCGCTCGTGCTCTCGGGCGTGGTTTTCAACCGAGGAGATGCCGCTTCGAGCGAAGTGTCGTTGCGGGCCGTACTGGACGGCGTTACCGTCGCGACAGGCGTGCGAGTGGCGTCGATCCCAGCGGGAGGAACGGCGACGCTGCCAGCCTTGCCGCTTTCCTCTGGCGCGCGAGCGGGCGCTCATCGCTTGACCGTTTCGGTGGCCCCTGTCGCCGGAAGCGAAGCGAACCCCTTCGATAACGAGACAAGCCTCGTCTTTGGCGTGGCGGAGGCCGTTCGAAGCACACGCACCCTGGCATGTTCCGGGGTCGTCTCGGACGCCTTCGGCCAGGCTCCGCCCGCGGGCACGCGGGTGCGGGTGCTGAATCGGAGTCGAGGCCTGGCCACGGCCCGGTC
>JACQFU010000279.1 GCA_016199905.1 Candidatus Wallbacteria bacterium | reverse complement strand
GAGGCCCGGGCTGGAGCCCGGCGAAGCGGCCGGCCGCTTCGCCATCACCACGCCGCTCAAGCGGCTCGACCTGTCGCCGCCCTGGCTGCGGGCCAGCCACGGCTTCGAGGCGGCCGGCGGCAGTTTGCGCTCCCTGGGCACCTCGAAACCGGCGCCGGCCACCGCCGATCAGGAGCTGGAGTGGGCTGACGACGAGTTGGTGGCCGACCATCCGGACGCCGCGCTCGAAGGCATCGGCCGCTATCTGAAGGCGCACGAGGCCGATGTTTCCCGCCAGTCCGAGCTGGCCATCGCGCTCGGCATGACCGCCCGCGCGTACGTCCGCCTCGGCAAGCCGGCCGCCCTCATTTCGGTGTTGTCGCGCCTGCAGCGCGATTTCGCCGCTACGCCCGAAGGGCGGCTCGCCTCCGAGGCGCTCGACTTCATCGCCAAGAAAGGCGTCGACGCCTACTTGAAGCGAGAGAAGTAAGTTCGGGCGCGACTGCCGAGCTCGACGGCCGGGTCTATCGGCACACGCGAATGCGCGCATCCACGGCGATAACGCCGCGGCCCGGCGGCATGGCCATCAGCGGGTTGATGTCCAGTTCCCGGATCTCGGGCAACTCCCCCACCATGCAGCTGACCCGCAACAGCGCGTCGGCCAGCGCCTCGCGGTCGGCGGCCGGACTTCCGCGATAGCCGTCGAGCAGCCGGGCGCCGCGGATTTGCTCCAGCATCTCCCGGGCGTCCAGGTCGGTCAGGGGGTGTACCCGAAAGACGACGTCCTTCCAGACCTCCACGTGGACGCCTCCGATGCCGAACCCGATGAGCGGCCCGTAGAGCGGGTCCTGGGTCACCCCCACGAAGGCCTCGAGCCCTCCCCCGGCCATCTCCTGGATCATCACTCCGTCCATCTCGTCGCGTTTGCCCAGCACGGCCAACCGAGACGCGATTGCGCGGAAGGCGTCGCCCACGGAGTCCGCATGCTCCAGGCCCAAGACCACGCCTCCCACGTCGCTCTTGTGGGTGATCGTGTCGCTGACCAGCTTGAGCGCCACAGGAAAGCCGATCTCCCGAGCCGCCTCCACCGCGCCCTGCTCGCTCGAGGCGAAGAGCGTCCGCGGCGATCGCAGACCGTAAGCGTCCAGTACTCCTCGCACCTCGTCGGGACGCAGCCATCGCCCCTTGCCTTCGGAGCTGGGACCTCGACGGAAGGCTTCGCGGGCGCGCTCCGCCGAGATGTTCTCGAGCGCGGGCACCCGAGCCTCGGGCCGCGCCAACCACTTGCCGTAGCGCACGGCGCGGGCCAGCGCCATCGCTGCCGATTCCGGGAACGTGTACGACGGGATGCGGCCTTCGCGCAGAGCGTCCAGCGCCTGCGGAACCCCGTGGGAGCCCATGAAGCAGGTGAGCACGGGCTTCTTCGTCCCCACGACGCCCCGCCGGACCGCCTGCGCCACTTCCAGCGGCGCCGTGATGAGGGGCGGGACGAACAGCGAGATCACGCTGTCGATGTTCTCGTCCCGAAGCAGCAGCCCGAGTGCCTTCTCGTAGAACTCCGGGGTTGCCCCGGCGACCATGTCGACCGGATTCCGCGTCGAGGCCTCCTTCGGAAGGAATTCGCGAAGGGCCGCCTCCGTGCCCGGCGACAGCTGCGGCAACACCAGACCGTTGCTTTCGCAGGCGTCCGCGGCCATGATGCCCGGCCCGCCTGCGTTGGTCAGGATGGCTACACGATTGCCCGCGGCCGGCGGCTGATTGGAAAGCAGTATCGCGGCGTCGAACAGCTCCTGGATGGTCCCCACGCGGATGACGCCTGCTTGCCCCAGAAGCGCGTCCGCCGCGACGTCGAGGCCGGCGAGCGCTCCCGTGTGAGAGCTGGCCGCCCGGGCACCGGCAGCGGTACGGCCGCTCTTGACGATGAGAATCGGCTTCTTGCGCGAGACCCGCCGCGCAATCTCCACGAACTTCCGCGGGTTGCCGAAGCTCTCGAGATACAGAAGGATGACTCGCGTGCCGGGGTCGTCCTCCCAGTGCTCGAGCAGGTCGTTGCCGCTCACGTCGGCCTTGTTGCCGATGCTCACGAACTGGCTGATCCCGATTCCAAGCTGCTTGGCAAAGTCGAGGATCGCCACGCCAACGGCGCCGGACTGACTGCAGAAAGCGACATTTCCCGGCGGCGGCCATGCAGGCGCGAACGTGGCGTTGAGCCCCACCGCCGGGTTCGTGTTGATGACGCCCAGGCAGTTGGGACCGATCATGCGCATTCCGGCCGAGCGCACTCGCGCCAGGACCTCGCCTTGCAAAATCCGCCCCGCCTCGCCGACTTCGGCGAAGCCGGCGCTGATCACGACGATGCCCTTCACGCCGGCCGACACACACTCGTCGACGACGCCCGCCACGGCCCCCTTCGGCACCACGATCACGGCCAGATCGACGGCATCGGGGACTTCTCGGATAGACGCGTAGGCCCTTACGCCCTGAACCGAAGCGGCTTTCGGATGAACCGGATAGACGGCGCCCGTGAAACCGTTCGAGAGCATGTTGTGGAAAATCTCGCCGCCCAGCTGGCCGCGGCGGCGCGAGGCGCCGATGACCGCGACGGAGCGCGGGCAGAGCAGGTTCGCCAGCGGCCTCTCCTGGCACGGCCGCGCCTGGGGCACGGAGGGGGTCTTGGGCTTCGGTGACATATTGGCCGTCTCCTGGAACAGAAAGTGGTTCGGAAAGCGAGTGTGCACGGTCCCGACGATCGCCGCAAGGGCCGGGCCATCCGGGCGGTGGCCCTGGTGCCCTCGTCACCTCTGCCTTGTGACGGTCCCCCTCCGTCTGCACTGGAGTCAGCGGCTCCGGAGAGTCCGGTTTACGCCGCGACCAGGCCACAGTCGCCGGTGCAAGCCCCCTACTTGCTGAACGGCTCGTGATGCGGTTTCCACAGCTTGTCGAAACGGAAACCCACTCCCAGGAACAGATTTGCCCCGTCGGAGTCGACGACCTTCCCGTGGTAGGCAAAGAGGTTCCCCATGAAGCTCACGGACACGTCGGACGTGATCGGCACGACGACCTCGTTCTTGCTGTACAGCTCGTAGAGGAGATCGTCGGGCGTGTCATCGTCCCGGCGGAAGAAGGTCCTGAAGCTGGTGTCGGTCTCGAGCCGAAAGCGATCGAGCTGTTTGGCGCCCTGGTATCCGAAGCCCAGCCCGTACTCGGTGTCGATGACGGCGGAACGATCGTTCTTGACGATGCCCGCGAAGCGCCAGCCCTTGAGAGGACCGTCGCGCAGCTGGGCCACGCCGGATTGGAGCCAGACGACCTTGTTCAGCGGATTGCCCGTGGTGGGCCTGAACTCCGTCTCGTAGGCCAACTCGACGTAGGGATGGAACAAGCCGCCCAGGAATCCTCCGTCGAAACCGACGGCGCGGTCGAGCCAGCGATCGTAGACATAGAGATCGTCGATGGGGTTGGCGATCCGGTTGCCCGGGAACTCCAGGCTCTGAAACGCGTAGCGAAGGCCCAGGTCGGAGCGGCGCTCGAGGCTGTCGTCGCGCACGATCACTTCGCCGCCGCCCTGGATGGTCTTCACGTCTGCACTGGAGATGGCCGGGTTGCGCACTCGAGGGAACCGCTTGTTGCCGCGGGCGTTGAAGTCGGAGATGTTGAGCGTGAGATTGTTGAAGAGCACCGAGCGTTGATCGGGGTACGCGACCGGCTCGAAAGGCTCGGCCGTGGGCGGACGCGCCGGCAGCGGATGCCGCGCCGACCAGCTCAACAGCCGTTCGTGCATCAGCTCGCGCAGCACGATTCTCCTGGCCTTCTCCGCGGCCCGGGAGCCTTGCGGCAGCTTGCCCGTCGTGGCGGGCGTCGCCGGGGCGCCCCGCGCGGAATCGAGAGCAGCAGGGGGCTTGGGCGCAGTCGCAGCGCCGCCGCGAGCCTCTTCTTGCTCGCCTTCCGCCGGCTCCAGTGCGCCGTCCTCATCCTCGAAGATCGCGTGCGTCTCCAGGGCCGCGTCGAACCCGCGGCTCTTGGGGCTCTCTGCCACCAGGTAGTTCGTCGTGGCCACCAGGTAGTGCTCCTGCGGCACGAGCTTGCGCCCGTTGATCAGGATCTGGCCGTCCTTGCGAGTCAGGCCGCTGAAGCGCAGGTGACCGCCGGCCCGATCGTCGGCGACCACTTGCGTCAGATTCGCTCCCAGCAGCTTGACCTTGACCAGGTGGTTGTCGGTCCAGAAGATGTTCTCCAGGTCCAGATCCGTGATCCGGTCCCGTTTCCAGCACTCCGGAGCCGTATAGCCGGGCTTGAACAGAGTGCCCGCGTTCAACACGCCGACTTCCGCGCGCACGGCCTCGCGCATCGCTCCGACTGTCCAGCGCGTGAACCGTTCGCCATCGATGCCGTCCGGGAAACGCTGCTGCAGTCCTGTCAGAAGCGGGGTGCTCGCCTGGCTCTCGAGTCGGTTCAGGTGCGCCGCGACTCGAGACCAGATCGGCTCGTCCTGGGGCATCTGCGCCGTCAGGTCGAGCACTTCGGGAAGCACTCGCTCGATGCGCCACTTGCCCGCGTCGCGCCGGGCGCTGATCGTCAACTTGCCCAGAGAGAACCCGTCCCGCGGGCCGCTCAACATCAACACCCGGCTGCCGTCGGCGCGCCGGCGCTCGAGCACCTGCCGGGGCTCGCGTCCGTGAAAGAACGTGTACCAGTCCTGCTGATGGCGGGAGCCCGAGATCACCACGTCGGGGCCCACGGTCTCGCGCGCCAACCGCTCGGCGTCGTCCTCGGGCAAGTCCGCCACGAGCACCAGCAGATCGGCGTCGGCACGATGTCGCTTCACGGCCTCGCGGGCCGCTTCGAACGGTTCCCGCACGGCCAGGCCGCCGAAGAGTCCGACGGCCTTCAGTCGTTCGACGATCGGGTCGACCAGCCCGATGAAGCCGATGCGAAGCCCCCCGACCTGCTTCACGACCCAGTCCCGAGGCGCGTCCCGGTCCGCCGTCAAGTTGCTGCCGAGCAACGTCGTGTTCGGCATGGTTGCGCGCAGCTCGGAGAGATGTTGCCAGCCGTAGTCGACATCGTGGAAGCCGAGGTTCCAGATGACGTCGCCTATCGAGTCGAGAGACTGCGAGTACAGGCGGCCCCGATCGAAGCGGGAGTAGTAGAAAGGCGCAATTGCGTTCCCGGTGTGCAGCAGCGGCGAGCCGGGATGCCGTTTGCGCTGCTCTCGAACCGCGTAGGCGAGCCGGGCGACGCCGCCGGGCCAGCCAGGATATCCCAGGCAGCCGTACGTGTCTCCGACGAACAGGAGCACGGCCTGCGTTTCCTCGGCGAAAACCGCGCCCGCGCCCGCAAGCGCGGCCAGCAGAAGGACCAGAGCCCGTTTGCGAAACATGCGAGAAATCTCCCTCCGGAGCCGGATCGTCCCACAGACAGAGTCGGTGCGCGAAGGCCGGAGCATGAGTCGGAATCGGGCCGGTCCGCCCACTCCCGGCTGCCATGACCCCGGACCAGCCGAGCCGTGCTTCTGGTAACATCGTCACCTCCCAGCCATGACGATCCAGATCCGCGGCGCCAGTCAGAACAACCTCCGCTCTCTCGACCTGGCTCTGGCGATTCCGAACCCGCGGCTCTCGCTGGCCGCGGGCGCCATCAAGCCCTGGACGACCGAGTCGACCGAGGAGTGCCGCGACGACCTGACGCGCTGGTGCCGGAAGCGGCGAGTGCCGAT
>JACQFU010000278.1 GCA_016199905.1 Candidatus Wallbacteria bacterium | reverse complement strand
TAGCCCGTCACCTGCTTGGTTTCCAGCTCGTTGCTGTACGGATTCACCAGGATGAGGATCCCTCGCTTGACGCCGAGAGTCTCGGTGATGCGCTCCATGATCTCCTCGGCCATGGTGCCCAGATCCCGCACGGAGCCTATGATCTTGCCCGTGTCGTAGAGCGTGACGAGCTGCCGGTTGGTCTGGCGCAGGCGGCTGTTGACGGTCTTGATGATGGAGAGCAGGAGCTTGGTTGCCACCACGGCCGACTGCTGCAGGAGCTGTAGGAAGTTCGTCCGCCGCACGATCAGGAGCCGGCTGGCGGTGATGGCCTTGACGCTGGCGGAACGGGGCTCGTTATCGAGCAGGGACATCTCGCCGAAGAAGGCGTCCTTCCCCACGACTGCGAGGACCTTTTCACTCATGTCGTCCCAGTCGATCACTTTGGTGATCGACAGCTCGCCGGAATCGACGATGTAGAGAGCGTCCCCCGGCTCGCGCTCGCGATAGAGCACCTCATTCGGGGCAACCTCCAGGATCTCGACGTGACTGGCCAGGAACACCAGGGAGGCCTCGTCGAGCTCCTTGAAGAGCGGCACCTTGCGGAGCGAGCCGGTATCGACCATGACGCTAGTCCTTTCGCGCGCGTGCCGGCGCAGTCGCGTTGCATTGTAGCACCGGAAGGCAACGGCCGGAGTTGCGCACGGCCCTCCCGGGCTGCATACTCACGGTTGTCCCGGGAGGCCACCAGATGGAAATCAAGACACTCTTGGCGTCGATGCTCGAGCAAAAGGGGTCGGACCTGCACATCCGGGTTGGAAGCTACGCCCGGGCCCGCATTCGCGGGGGCCTGCAGCAGATTTCGGAGGCGCCGCTGACCGACCAGGACGTCGTCGGAATCATCAAGACCATCCTGTCGCCCGCGGAGCTCAAGAAGCTCGTGGAGAACGCCGACATCGACGTGCTCTACGTCTGTCCCGACGTGGGCCGCTTCCGCACCAACATCTTCCGCACCCTCGGCCAGTACGGCCTGGTGATGCGTCATATCCCCACGAACATTCCCTCCATCGAGAAGCTGGGTCTTCCGCCCGTCCTCAAGCAGCTGGCAGCCGCCGAACGCGGCATCATCCTGGTGACGGGCACCACCGGCAGCGGAAAGTCGACGACGCTGGCGGCGATGATCGACCACATCAACGAATCCGAGGAGTGCAACATCATCACGGTCGAGGACCCTGTCGAGTTCGTCCACACGAGCAAGAAGAGCCTCATCTGCCACCGCAGCCTGGGCACCGACGTCCCCTCCTTCAAGCACGCGCTCAAGTATGTGCTACGGCAGGACCCCGACGTGATCCTCATCGGCGAGATGCGCGACTTCGAGACCATCGCCGCCGCCGTCGAGGCCGCCGAGACGGGCCACCTGGTCTTCTCCACTCTCCACACGACCAACTGCAGCCAGTCCGTGGAACGCATCCTCAACACCTATCCGGCCGAGCTGCACGACCAGGTGCGGATGCAGCTCTCGCTGAATCTCCAGGGTGTGGTCAGCCAGCGCCTGATCCCGACCAAAGATGGCAAGGGCCGCGTGGCCGCGCTGGAAATCATGGTGAGCACGCCCTCGGTGAAGAAGCACTTGCTGGAGGGGTCGATCGCGGCGCTCTACAAGGACATCGAAGACGGCGCCACGGAGGGGATGCAGTCGTTCAACCAGGTGCTGGGCCGCCTCTTTGCCGATGGAAAAATCAGCCTGGAGGAGGCGCTCAACGCCGCAAGCCGCCCCGACGAGCTGAGGCTCCGAATGAAGATGGAGGGGCTCATTTAGCCCGGTTCGAGGAGAGACCGCATGGCCGACTGGATGGAGATGCACTTCGGGCTGACCACGGACAGGTTCTGCGATCTGCTCCAGGAGACGATCGAAAAGCTCCGCGAAGTGCTTCGGAATCCCGACGCACACGACAAGATCCGGGTCGACATGGCGCGCGGCGCCATGAGGATCTTGGTGAAAGGACCGCACTTCGTCCCGCGCGAGCGGAAGATGGCCTACGTCGACGACCTGCTGCACCTGCTGGTGGCTCGCGAGGCGCTGTTCCCGGGCGACGTCAAGCGCGGCCTCTTCGAGTCGATCTGCGTCGGGATGCCGGACCCGCCCCGCAAGGCGTTGATGGACCTCACCACTCACATCTCCGAGGGCTCGCCCGACGTCTCCGATCAGGAGCTGCTGCAGTTGTCCCAGGAGGAGTCGGAGAAGATCGGTTGGCGCCATCCGCGGCGGCTCGTGATTTACCACCGGGTGGTCGGCTTGCTCAGTCTGACGGCCATCTTTGCCATTGTCTGGTTCGGGAACCGCTACATGGCCGACCACAAGATGCTCGAGCCCAAGTGGATGCACTTCTGCACGGGGCTAGCCTTCTTCTGGGTGCTAGCGGCCAACACGCTGCTGCATATCGTCTTTCTGCGGCCGCCGCCATCGGAGTTCGGGCCGGAGCTGGTGGACCTGGCCTCCGAGAACGCGTCTCAGGTCCTGTTCATGGCCAACGCCACGTCGATGCACGTGACGGAGATCTACGTGACGCAACCGCTGCTGGGCGTAGGCGCTGCCGCCGCGAGCTGGTACTTCGCGTGCTGGATCCTCTGGTACGGCCAGAAAGCCGCCGAGTGGGTCGTCAGCGTGCTATCCCACTACGGCTGGCTCTTCTGGAAGTGGATTCACTAGCGGCCTGGAGCCTACAGCGCGTTGGCGTGCTGCATCTTGGCGATCGCGACCTGTGGGTCGACGAGGCCGCCCTGCATGAGCTCCTTGAGGCTGGCGTCCATCGAGATCATGCCGTCGCGGCGGCTCGTGCTGATCACGTTGGTGATCATGTGGGTCTTGCCTTCGCGGATGAGGTTCGCAACTGCCGGCGTCATCAGCATGATTTCGCGGGCCGCGACGCGCCCTCTGCCGCCGGCCGCCGGAAGCAACTGCTGGCTCACGACGGCCTTGAGGCTCATCGATAGCTGCACCCGGACTTGCTGCTGCTGGTAGGGCGGAAAGACGTCGACGATGCGGTCGACCGTTTGCGAGGCCGACTGCGTGTGAAGCGTGGAGAAGACCAAGTGGCCCGTCTCCGCCAGCGTGATGGCCGCGGCGATCGTCTCCAGGTCTCTCATCTCGCCGACGAGGATCACGTCGGGGTCCTGGCGCAGGACGTACTTCAACGCATTGGCGAAGCTGAGCGTGTCGTTGCCCACTTCGCGCTGATCGACGCAGCTCTTCTTGTGCGGATGGACGAACTCGATCGGGTCCTCGATCGTGACGATGTGCGCGCGGCGCTCGTTGTTCACCTTGTCGATGATTGCCGCCAGCGTCGTCGACTTGCCGCTTCCCGTCGGTCCCGTGACCAGCACCAGGCCGCGAGGATAGTTGGCGAACTCGTGCACCACCGGCGGCAGGTTGAGCGTGTCGATCGACGGGATCTTGCTCATGATCGTGCGGAATGCCGCACCCACGTAGCCCTGCTGCCGGTAGGCGTTGATGCGGAACCGCCCCACGTTCTTGATCGAGATCGACAGGTCCAACTCCAGCGTCTCCTCGAACTTGGCCTTCTGCTCGTCGTCGAGCAGCGCATAGATCATGCGCTTCGACAGCTCCGGCGTGAGGATCTCCTCGCCGTAGGGTGTGAGGTCACCCCGGTAACGAATCATCGGCGGGATGCCCACCGAGAAGATGATGTCCGAACCGCCGTTCTTGACGGCCGTTGCAAGCAGCTCGATGATCTCCATAGGCCAGTCCGTGTCACGGGTCCAGAGGCGAAGGGGAGTATATCACGCCTCATGCCATGCTAAGATCGCCGCCGCCATGGCACTCTCTCGCGAGCTGGAGCTTCTCGCCGAACAGCTCAAGAGCCCCGACCGGATGGTCCGGATGCGGGCGCTCGTGCTGCTGGTCAACAAAGGCGACACGTCCATAGCGCCGATTCTGCAGAAGCTCGCCGCCAAGGACGAGCGCACCGAGATCCGCTACTACGCCCAGACGGCCATTGGCATGCTCGCGCAGAAGCTGGCTGCGGCGCCCCCCGCCCCCGCGCTCGAGGAGCCGCATTACGTCCGGCCGGAGTCGCTTTCAGGGCCCGCGCCCGCCGTGCCGGCCGAGCCAACCGTCGATGACGTGCGCCGTTTCATTCTGTTGGGCGACGTCCGCCAGAAAGTGCTCGGGCTGAAGATGGCCTGCGACAGGCAGATGCGCGAGCTCTCCGGCGACGTGGGCGAGTTGCTCAAGAACGAGCAGGACCCCGTCGCGCTCTCCGCAGCCGCCATCGCGGCGGGCAAGCTGGGTGGGCCGGCTCACAGCCGCAAGCTCGTGAACCTGCTCGAGCATTCCGATCATCGGGTGCGCGCCAACGCCATCGACGCGCTGGAAGCCACGGGCGACGCCGCCGTGTTTCCCTACCTGATCCGTTGCCTGCGCGACGAGGACAACCGATGCCGCGCCAACGCCGCCCGGGCCCTGCGCACCTACGGTCCCGTCAATCAGAAGGAGACCCTTCGGTTGATGCTCGAAAGCGACGACGTCTGGATGCAGGACAGCGCCGCCTACGTGCTCGGGTTCTTGACCGACCCCGGGGCGTTCAGCCTCTTCAACATCGCTCTGCGGAGCCCCCATCGCCTGGTCCGAGACCAAGTCCGCACGTCGCTGCAACGCCTCAAGGAGAAAGGCGTCGAACGCGCCGCCGACCTGTTGACCCGCCTCGGAGGCGAACGGCAGAGACGCTCGGAGGAGGAGCTGTTCGAGCGGCTCTCCCGAGCCACCGCCGACGTCAAGCTGCCCTTGGAGAACGCGCCCGCAACGACGGCCGATTCGACCGCGGATCGTGCGGCTGCCTCTCTTCCGGAGACGGTTGCGCAAGAACCCGCCCGCCCTTCGGTTTCGCCTCTTCCACCCCCGGACACGGTGGCTCCGATCAGTCCCGTGACTCCGGAGCCCGCGGCGGCCGTGCCTCCCGATGTGTCGCTTCCGCTCGACCTCGCGCCGGCCTATCAACCGTCGGCACCGGTGGAGCCCGGGGCCGAGGAGCGCCTCCGGCACCGGGAGGCGAAGGCGTCGCCGTTCTTCCGCCCGGCGCCCCGAGCGCAGGTGCGCAAGAAGAGCGCGGAGGAAGCGCTCGCGGCCCTGTCGGGTGTAGACAAGGCCGAGGTATCGGACCTCGACTTTTTGGTAAAGGAGGAGCTGCGCCAGGATGCGGTCCACGAACGTCTGGCCCGCGCGGGCGAGGAGACGGCGGTCGACCGCTTCGAGGTCTCTCTCACAGCGTCGCAGCGCGCTGCCCAGGCCTTGCAGAACCTGGGCAACCTGGCCGTGCCGGACGCTGTTGGCCAGATGCCCGCGGACCGCGAAGAGCAGCGTCAGACGAGGGCCAGGGAACGGCTCGAGGAGGACCTGAAAGGAATCGCAGCAACCCGCGACCGTGCCGAGGCGATGAGGGACAAAGCCGACCGCGAGGACGCGGTCTTCGCGCGGCTTCGCGCTCTGGGAGCCGGGGCCGACTAGATATCCGCTTTCTTCGGAAGGTCTCGGCCGCCGTCCAAGTTCCAGCGCAGCGTCAGCTCGTTCATGTCGCGCAGGCGCAGGCTGACGGTTTCCAAGATCGCCCAGAGGATCTTGGCGGCGATCCCCGGTTGGCTGCGCAACACACCCATCAGGTCTCGGCGGCTGAACTCGAAGAGCGTGCAGTCTGTGGCTGTTCGCGCTCCCGCCGACCGAGGGCTGGCGTCGACCAGCGAGATCTCGCCGATGATGTCGCCCGGGTGCAGCGTCGCCAGTTTGCGCGCCGGGGCCCCGTCGACGGCCTTGAGGATCTCGACCGTTCCGCCGAGAAGGACGAAGAGCGAGCCGCCGGAGTCGCCCTCGTCGAACAGGGTCTGCCCGGCCGGCACGGAAGAGACCTTTCCCGTGCCGTGGATGACGCGCACATCGTCGTCTTCGATGTAGCGACAGAGGATGCTGCCCGCGAGCGCCTCCAGAGTTTCCATCTAACGGCCTCCTGGTCCGAGCCCGTTCAGGGCCGCGGACATTCTACCTCAGCTATGGCGCGCGCACTCCGCGGCGATTCGAAGCATCTCGGCCACGCTCCACGCTTGCTGCGGACAACCGACTGCGCGATACGGCGGCTCCGGCTCGAAGATCTCCGAGACGCTCCCGAGCCCGGCCTCGGCGACGTGGTCTTCGAAGCCCTTCAATAGGTGGCGCACCTCGCGCAGCACTTCGGGCGTCCAGCCGGCGTGCGCGTGGACCAGCGCGTCGGCGTAGGCGCCGAGCAGCCACGGCCAGGCGATGCCCATGTGGTAGGCGCCGTCCCTGGCCCTGGGGCTGCCCTCGTACTTCGAGACGTAGCGCGGGTCGTTGGACGCCAGCGTCCTCAACCCGCACGGCGTGAGCAGTCTGGAGCGCACCGCGTCGAGCATCCGTTTCGTCCGCTCGGGATCGAGCAGCGGGTGCGGGAGCGACGCTGCGAAGAGCTGGTTGGGCCGCAGCGAAACGTCGGCGTGTCCGGCGTGGTCCGGGTCGTCGGCCACGTCGGCGCACCAGCCGCGGTCTTCGAGCCAGAACTTCTCCAGAAAGCTGCGCGCGACCAGGTCCGCCAGCTCGCCGTACTTGCTTGCCCGCTCGGGCCGATCCAGCTCGTAGTTGAGGCTCTCCAGCGTCCGAAGCGCGTTGTGCCAGAGGGCCTGGATCTCCACGGGCTTCCCCCGGCGTGGGGTCACCACCCAGCCGTCGACCCGGGCGTCCATCCACGTGAGGGCTTGCCCTTCCTCGCCTTGGTCCACGAGGCCGTCCTCGTCCACGGCGATTCCGAACCCCGTTCCCCGCACATAGCTGCCGACGATTTGCTCCATCGCCGGCATCAGATGCTGGCGCACCGTCTCCAGGTCGTCGGTCGCCTCCAGGAAGCGTCCAACCGCGTGGATGAACCAGAGGGGCGCGTCCACGGTGTTGTACTCAGGATCGGCGCCCGCGTCCGGGAAGCGGTTCGGGAGGAGCCCATCCTTCAAGTAGCGAGAGAACTCGAGCAGGGCCGAACAGGCCACCTCGGGCCGCTCCATCGTCAGGGCCAGTCCGGGGAGGCTGATGAACGTGTCGCGCCCCCAGTCTTCGAACCAGGGGTAACCTGCGATCACGGACAGCGAGCCGTTGCGGCGCACCAGGAACTGGTCTGTCGCGGCGGCCAGTGCCTCCAGCAACCCTCCCGCTCCCGTGAAAGGTCCGGCAGCCTGGCGGCGGCGGGCCGTCTCGGCTTCGAGCAGCTTGATGGGGTCGGGTCTCGGGGCCGGCGCCGCTTCGCCCGCGCTCGGGCTCCACTGGCCGAACGGCCCGGCGCTGAGGACGAGGGCCACAGGCGCCCCGCGCGTGAGCCGCAGGCGGAAGTAGCCCGGCGACCAGTTGTCCTCCCGGTAGGGAAGGCCGCGCTCCCGCTCGGCCGGGTACTCCAGGTTCTTGTACCAGACCAGAGAAGGATGGAACTCTCCGTCGTGATACACGTGGACGGACGGGACGCCCGCGTAAGGCTCGAAGCACAAGTGCCCCTCCCCCAGTTCGCGCGCCTCGCCGTCGAGCGCGTCGTTCTGCAGCGTGAGGGCGTGGAAGTCGCGGCAGCTCATCATCGGCCGAACGTACAGTTCCAGCTCGCCCGCACCTTCCGCGAGGCGATACAGCACGACCGTAGCCTGGGTCTCGTGGGGCATGAACACCCGTTTCTCGAGGAGGAACTCGCCGGCGCGCCAGAAAAAGGCCGGCATCGGCTGGAGACGCGCCTCGGTCAGGTACCGGTAACCTGCCGGGTGTACGTGCCCTGGATAGATGTTGGTGTCCAACTCGAGAGTGCTGCCCGCGAGGCGGACGGTTTCGCTGAGCTTGCTGACGAGATGCATACGCCCGACAGGCGGTCGAGTGGCGCACGTGAGGAGTCCGTGGTAGCGGCGGGTCAGGGCCCCGGCAAGCGTTCCGGAGGCCGAAGAACCCAGGCCGTTGGTGCAAAGCCATTCACGGCCCAGCGCCGCATCCAGCTCGTGTAAGATGTCGGGCCCGAAGACGAGGGAGAGCATGCCGCACAGGGTACCAGAAGGGAGGGGGCGGAGGGGAGCGTCTCCGAGGGGGGAGCAGGTGGGGGGGGCAGGCGAATGGTTCAGTTCGAGACTACAGATTTGAGATTTGAAACCGAGAGTATCGGACTGAAAGACAGGAAATGGGGGATTTCAGACAGGAGTGCATGGCACCCGTGGGCCGGCCCTACTTTCCCGTGGAGGGCCGCGTGTAGTCGGTTTCAAGTCCTCGGTCTCAAGTCTTGGCGTCGTCTCTTGCCGGGGAAAGCGCGGCATATGTGCCTCACTTTCTCCCTCCAGACTTGACATTGGAAGCGCGGGCCCGTATCATGCCGTCCTCCCGCGAGGCGATCTGGACAAACCGCTCAGTAGAACCGAGAAGTTTGTAGGCGCGGCGAAGTCGGGATTGCCGGAACAGGCGAGTGAGGGAATCGAGAGGAGCTTATGCTTCAGAGTATGGCACGGATTGCCGGTGTAGCCGGCTGCACGGTCTCGTTGCTATCCACGTTCCCCGCATCCGACCTGATCCACGCTCGCGCTACTGCGAGCAAGGCATCCGTGTCTTCTCGGGCCAAGGGCGGCTCGCTCGAGGCGCCTATCCAGATCGCGCCCGACGCCGGCATCCGGCCTGCCTCGGCCTCCGTCACCGAGTTCAGCTTCGACGCAGGCTCCAAGGAGTTCATCTCCGACGAGAGCATCCTCAAGAGCCTCCAGGTCGACGACTGCGCCGAGGCCGTCTCCTTTGCGCTGGAAGGCTACGTAACCACGGGCGGAGAGACGCTGCGAAGCCTGGCCAAGCGATATTCGCTCGACGCCGACGCGCTCTCGGCGCTCAACGGCCGCAAGGCCGACGAGCAGTTTCCGTCTGGCACGCGCATCAACCTCTATAGAGGAGACGTCACGCTCTACATTGCGGCCCGCGGCGAGACCTTGGAGGAGATCGCTCGCAAGTTCGGCACCGACGCGCTCCTGCTGACGGTCTGCAATCACCCCCGCTGCAGCACGATGGAGGGCGGCGAAAAGCTATTCGTGCCCCAGGGCATCCTGGAGCGCGAAGGCGAGGCCGACATCGACGAGCCCGCGGCGGCCAGCCAGGTCGTCATCGCTGCGCAACCCCAGAAGGTGGAGAAGCACGAGAAGGCAGCCAAGCACCGCGGAGGCCGCTTCGAAAAAGTCCTCAACTTCGCCTCTCACATTGGCTGGCCGTGCCAGGGGCAGCTCAGCTCGAGGTTCGGCTGGCGACATCATCCCATCCTCAATTGCATGCGGTTCCACTCGGGCATCGATATCAGCGCGCCTTCGGGCTCGGCCATCCGATGTGTCGCGGAAGGTCGCGTCATCTACTCGGGCTGGCGAAACGGTTCCGGCCGCACCGTCGTGGTCCGCCACGCCGACAACATGGTTTCGATCTATGCCCACTGCTCGCGTCTGAGCGTCGAGGCCGGCCAGAGCGTCTCGAAGGGCCAGATGGTGGGCCGCATCGGAAGCTCGGGTCTGTCGACGGGCAGCCACCTCCACTTTGCGCTGGAGCGGGGCCGGACGCCGGTCAACCCGCTGAAGTATCTCCGCTGAGCGTTCGGGCGCTCTCCGGAGGCTTGAAAGGCCTCGCGCACCATGAAGCAGGAGCAGCCCGCCCTCAGCATCCGCAACAAGCGGGTCTGGGCGGAGTACTCCATCCTGGAACGATTCGAGGCCGGTCTGGAGCTCACCGGCACCGAAGTCAAATCGATCCGCGCGAAGGACTGCAGCTTTTCGGATTCGTTCGTCCTGATGCGCGGCGAAGAGGCGTTCCTCGAGAACTTTCATATCGGGGTGTACTCCTACGCCGGACAGAACAACCACGAGCCGCGACGGAGCCGCAGGTTGTTGTTGAAGAAGGCCGAGCTGCGCCAACTGATCGGCAAGGTCCAGCGCCAGGGCCTGACCATCGTGCCGCTGGCCCTCTTCGCCAAGGGGCGGTGGCTCAAGCTGGAGATTGGCCTGGCGCGAGGCAAGAAGTTCCACGACAAGCGCCAGGACATCTCCAAGCGGGATAGCGAGCGCGAGGTCCAGCGGGCGCTGAAGGAGAGGTCTCGGTGACGCGGCCCACGATCAAGCGCATCGTCATGGATCTCGAGAGCAAGGACGAGGACATCGCCACCTATGCCGCGATGAGCATCCTGCGCCTCAAGGAGATCGCCGAGGAGGAAATCGTCGAGCTGTTGCCCATGCTCCGCAAAGCGACGACGAACCCCTCGATCAGCGTGCGGTTCTTCGCCCGCAAAGCCCTCAACGAAGTGAAGCTCGGCATGCGCCGGCATCCCCGCCTCGTGGCCGAGATCGATCGCCTTCGCGAGGAGACGCGCAACACCGGCTGGAGCGACTTGCTCGACGGCCTGCTCCAGACGCCCACCGAGAAGAAGCTGATGGTCATCGACCTCTTGAAGGACGTCGACGACCCGAAGATCCTGCCGGCCCTGCTCGACTACCTGGCCGCGGAGCGCGACGAGTTCGTCGTAGCCGAGACGATCCGCGTCATCGGACTGGTCGGAGGCGTCGAGCAGATTCCGATTCTCGAGCAGTACCTCAAGCACCGCGACAGCCGCATCCGGTCGAACTCTGCCGAGGCTCTCGACCACATCGGCGGCAAGACGGTGATGCAGTCGATCTTGCCGCTGCTGGAAGACGATGACAATCGCGTGAAAGCCACCGTGGCCAAGCTGCTCTCCAAGCACGGAGAGCCCCGAGTGGTGGCGGCGCTGACGGCGATGCTGCGGTCGGTGGAAGTCTGGATGCGGGAAAGCGCCATCTACGCTCTGGGCTATGTTCCCTATCAAGAGGCTGTCGATCTGCTGCTCGAGGCGCTCGTGGACGTGAACTCCGACGTGCGCGTCAAGGCGATCGAGAGCCTCGGGCGGCTGCACGCGGGTCGCGCCACCGAGTACCTTCACACCATTTCGGTCGGAGGCGATTCGACGGTGGCCCAGGCCGCAAGCCACGCGCTGCGCGTGATCCGTGCCAACGCCGTCGACTACGAGTACCTCGACCCGGAGCACGCCCAGCATGCCGCGGGTGTCTCGGGCCTTCGGAGACGTGCGTCGAGCGGCGTGCGCGCGGCGGCAACCCCGCGTTCCGGGGCGTGGGCTGCGGCGGCCAGGGCCGAGACGCACGAGGAAGACGCCGATGCGCCTGCGTCCGGCGGTACGGCGCGCGCCGACTCGGGCGTGCGCGCGAGCGCAAGATTCGCCACCCGGCTGCTAGGCGGTCAGCGTCGGGCCGACAAGAAAGAGCTGGAGGCCCTGATCCTTCAGCGCGACGAACTGCTGCTCGATATCGGCAAGCAGGTCATGGTCCTTTTTCACGAGCGCGCCTTCGAGCGTCCGTGGCTTTCCCATTTCGACCACGAGATCAAGAAAGTGCGCTACCTCATCGATCAGAAAGAGCTGCAACGCCAGGCCATCGAGAAGGACAGCCAGAAAATGACCTTCATCGGATTCCTGCGGGAAGCAGCCAGATTCTTCACTCACGAAAAACAAGTCGGTCAGAGGCTGGACGCGCTCAACGAGCGGCTCGCCCGTTGCTATCGAGATGTCGCCCGCCGCGTGGTCGACGAGCCCACCGGCACTGGCGACCTCGACACCCTGGCGCTCAAGGGGCTCCCCGATGCCGTTCAGAGACTCGAGCAGCAGATCCGCGAGCTCGAGTCCGCGGTGCAGAGCGGATAGTGAGGCGCTACGATAGGGCAGGCAGGCACGCCTGCCCTACTGGAGAGGGGTCGGATCGCCCCCCGATAGACTTAGTCGGGTGGCCTGTTGGGAAGCTTTTGGGGTTGGAGGAGGCTCCCTGGGGCATGGAGGGACGTCCGGGCGCCGTAGAGAGGTCGGTTCCTCAGACGGCGGGCTTGTTGCACGGTTTGTCATGCATCGCCACGGATGAAGAGCTGCGAGGTCACCCGATAGCGGGCGCCTCGTGGGAGGGTCGAGCACTCGAACAAGTGATGTCCCGCGTGCGTGGGCGCTCGCCGCCCTACTTCCCGCAGCGGTTGAGTTCAAGCTGAGCCTCTCCCCTCGGCTCACCAGGGGGTTTCACGAGCCGAGCTCGTGCTCGTGACCATCGAGGGCGGCGGGCACGTCTGGCCCGGCGGCAACCCGCTGCTGCCCGGCCTGATAGTCGGAAGGGACGTCGGCGGTTTCAAGGCCAACGACGTGATCTGGGAGTTCTTCAAGCGGCACAGCCTGCCGTGATCGGCCCCGGCCCGATCGCCCCATCCAGCGCAAGGCGCGTCCACATGCGGCCGAGTTCGGCCGCTCCCGGCGCAGGTGAGGCTGGACCGCTCGCTTCCCTCGCGGCGTCGTCAGGCCTGGCGTGCCTCGCCCGGCCCCTCCACCATCCGCACGATCCGATCCACCGTGCGAACCGGCCCGCGTCGAACTCCTCGGGAGCGATCGTCCGGCCCAGGTCGGTCTCCAGGAAGGTCACGAGGCCGGCGACGTCTAGGGAGTCGAGGCGTCCTTTGAGTACGAGGGACTCGCCGTCGGCGAAGCTCGCCGTGTCATCCTTGTCGCGCAGCAGTCCGGCACGAAACCGCCGCCCTCGTCGACCACCGCGGCGGACATCCCCGGATAGGTGTCCCGATCGCCACGATCCCTCGACCCGGCGTCTCGATCGGCGGGTCCGTGACGCACTGCATCATGCACGCGACGGTCGCCTCCGTCGGACCGTAGTGGTTGTCGACCCGGCTGCCGGAGGCCACGTGCAAGGACGCTCCCGCAGCCCAGCACCCGAAGAGCTCGACGACCGAGAGATCGAACGACGTCGCCGCCAACTGCCCGACCCGATCGCCGGGGCCAAGGTGGTAGAGGGCACTCGTGGCCTCGAGGAAGTGGACCAGGTTGGAGGCCCGCACCACCACTCCCTTGGGAACGCCCGTCGTGCCCGACGTGAACATGATGTAGATGGGATGGCCTGATGCCACCGGCTCCGGCGCGGCGCGGCTGGCCGTCATCCGATGCCAGCGTTCAACTCGCGTTCGGTTCGGGGCGCTCGCGCCGTCCTGCGGCGCCAGGGCCTCTCGCGGCAAGGCTCCCCCGAGCGTCTCGAAGTGCGTGGCTCCGGCGGTGTCCACAACCAGGGCGTCCAGCCTCGCCCGCTCCAGGATCGACAGCAATCGCGCCGCGGGAAGCCGAGGCTCGAGCGCCACGTAGGTCGCTCCAGCCCAGCACGCGCCCAGGATGCCCGCGTAGGCCTGCAAGCTGCGCGAGGCGAGCACTCCCACCCGCGGCGCCCGGTCGGGTGCAAGAGAGCGCGACCTCAGCCAGCCCGCCACTCGACTCGCCTGCTCCGCCAGCTCCGAGTAGGAGTACGACTCGCCTCCCGCGACGAGCGCCGTGGCCTGCGGCGCCGTCAGCGCCTGGCGGTAGAGAGGATAGGCCGGATTCCAGATCGGCATGTGTTGGTCAGCGCCAGTCCAGTGAACCTTCTCATGAACGGCAGGCTCCCGGAAAAGGAGAAGCTTCGATCGCCGCACGCTTGGGGGCGCCCCCCGATAGACTTCTAGTTCGTGCGCTTGCGCATTCGCGTCAGCTTGCGCTGGTACTCCTCCGCCCACATCGCCTGCAGCGCTTTGTCGCGGATCTGGGAGACGTAGGTCTCTCCCCGGCGGTACAGCTCGGTTGCGTCTTCGGGGCGCTCGACTACGAAGACCTCCGCGGCGGCGATGTAGCCCTTGAGCAGCTCGGCCAGGCGACCGTCGCCGGCACTGCCCGCGCTCACCTCGCGTTCGAGGAACTCCAGGTTCTCCAGCTTCTTGCTGTAGCGGGGGACGCGGCCACGCAGACCCGTCAAGAACGCGGTGTGCGGACCGGGGGGCGGCAGAGGTGCCGGCGCCGGCGGGGCGGTCTGCTCCGCCTCCTGTGGCCGCGCGGCGGTCGGGCCGGAACCCGGCCAGGCCATTCCCGCTGCCCAGGATGCGGCGCCGGGATGCCCCATGCCGCTCGCGGCGGCTTCGTCGGCGGCGCTGGCCATCAAGGCCGCTCCGCCCTGAGGGTCCAGCTCCAGGATGCGCGTCCGGCACCGGGCCTGGAAGATGCCCAGCCCGGCGGTCCCGAGCTGATCCATGCACCAGGCCAGCCCGCCCACATCGCTCCAGGCGATATCCAGGGCGCGCTGCAGGCAACTCTCGGCGGCCCGGGCGCGGCCGATGCGGCTCAGGGAGATCCCCTTGGCCACATTCAGACGATAGCTTCCCGGGTTGTGCTGGAGGGCCTCGTTGACAACCTCCGTGGCCTTCAAGTCGTTGTAGTCGGCACGGTAAGCCGACGCCAACCCCAGCAACGCGTCGACGTCGTCGGGGGCAATGCGGTGCGCGCGGTCGAAGGCCCCGATCGCTTGCGCGATCGTGTTCCTATCCAGGAACTTCTGCCCCTGTTCCCGCCAGAGTGCGCAAGCCTCGGAGCGGCGCTCGTGGCGCAAGTAGCCGTCAGCCAGTCGCTGGCAGACGCCCGGGTCCCCGGGGACGATCTCCCGAAGCCTCTCCAGGGTGAACAGAGCTCCGGTTTCGTCGCCGGCCGCCTCGCAAAGGGAAATGGTTGTTTCGAAAAACAGGATCGCACGCGATTGGTGCTGCTGGAACTGCGCAAGCACTCCGGCGATGAACTGGTGCGAACGGTCCGTCGGCGCCATCTCGGCCATCTTGGGCGCCAGCCCCAGCAGCGGGTCCATCGAGCTGTCGGGGTTGTCCCACATCGCCTTCAGCTCCAGGTGGATGCCCGGGAAGTCGTACTGTTTCTCCGAGAGCCGGTCGAGGTCGGAGCCGGCCTGCTCGGCCGGGGCCGGCGGCGGCACAAGCTTCCCGAGCGCGCGTGGCGCGGGCCCAGCTGCGACCGGCGGCGGAGGGGGCGCTTGCGGCGCAGGAGTCTCCGGGGGAGGAGGCGGGGAAGCCGGCGGCTGCGCTTCCACCACAGGAGCGGCCGGATGGATCGGGGCTCCGACCGAGGGGACCTCGTCCCAGTCGAACTCGTCGACGACGGGTTGCGAAGGGGGCGCGGCGGAGCGGACATCGGGTGCGGGCGGCGCCGGGGGCGCGTTGGTGACGCCGGGCAGCTCGTTCCAATCCGAATCGTCCCACGCGGCAACAGGTACCGGGGCCGCCTCGAGGGGGGCCGGTTCCGGGGCCGCGGCCGGCGCCGACGACAGCTCCTTCAACAGCTCGTCCTCGGTCTCGTCGTCGGGGAAGAAGTCGTCTTCCAGCGGAGTCTTGGGCGCGGTGTCGGCCAGGGCGGCCGGCTTGGGAGCCACATCGCCGAACACGCCGGGCAGGCTCTCCTCCAGTTCGTCGAGGGCGGAAAACGCAGGCATCTTCAATGCGGCCTTGGCCTCCGCGGGCGTCAAGACCCCGGGAGCCACCGGCGCGGCCGGCGGTTCATTGGCTCCAAATCCGCCGGAGAGGCTGTCGAGGTCGTCGAGCAGATCGGCGATCGTGTCCTTGGCGGCCGGCGCAGCGGGCGCGGGGGCCGGGGCGGCGGGAGCTGCCGCGGGAGCTCCCGCGGGAGCCCCAAAGTCCAACTCGTCCAGCATCCCGGAGAAGGGGCTGATCGCCGGCTGTTCTGCGGGCGGCTGCTCCGCTCCGCGGTCCAGGGCAGGCGAGGTGGCTGCGGGAGCAGGGCGAACCTCTATCGGCCTGGCGCGGCTCAACGGCTCGTCGCCGATGGAGTCGAGCATCTCTTCAATCGATTGGACGGCGGGTGGAGCCGGCTTCTCGGAAACGGGAGCGGGCGCCGGCAGGTCGAAGACGTCCTCGAGCGGCGCTGCGGCGGTTTGGCCGGGCTGTTGCGTCGCCGCATTCGGACCCGGAAGGTCCTCCAGGTCTCGTGGCGGCAGCTTCAGATCGTCCTCGATCTCGTCGAGCAGCCCTTGCAGGCCCGGCAACGGCGACGCGGTCGCTTGCGGGGCTGCACGGTCCAAGTCG
Organism: Candidatus Wallbacteria bacterium; assembly: GCA_016199905.1. Classification (GTDB taxonomy): domain Bacteria; phylum Muiribacteriota; class UBA6191; order JACPRK01; family JACPRK01; genus JACPRK01. Next base: position 2,211 of record JACQFU010000278.1, on the reverse strand, counting down.
GGCGAAGACGCCTGCCTTGCCGGCCGGGTGGGGGCCGGCAGTTCGTCGAATTCCAGATCGTCCGGCGGCGGCGTCCCGAAGATGTCGTCGAGCGGGGTCGAGGCGCTCTTGGCCCCGGTGTCGCGCACGGGAGGGGTCACCTGGGCGGGCGGGGCGGCGAAGTCGGCCAGCGACTCGAGACCTTTCGGAGTCGTCGGGGTCATCGGCGCAATCGGCTCCGGCAGCTTGGCGGATGGGCCGAACAGCTCGTCGGCCGGCATCTCCCAGGACTCGGCGGCTGCCGTGGGCGCTTCCAGCGCGGCCGGTTCGTCCAGGGTGCCCGGCTCCAGCGGCGGCAGTTCCTCGTTTCCGAAGAGGAAGTCCAGCTCGCCCGCGGGACTCCCGGAGTCCTTTGCTGCGGACTTGGAGCCTTCTCGGCCGGACGGCGATGCCTGCTCGGCACGCCGCGACTTCGCAAGGAAAACGTCGTCCGACAGCCCCGGCAGCGAGATGTCCAGCGCGTCGGCCGGGGGCGGCTCGAGCCCCTCCAGGTCCTGGCTCGTGAGCGCTGCGGCCGGCACATGAGCGTCCGAAGACCGCTCCTCTTCACGAAGTCCCGCGTTCAACGCCGAGGCCGTCTCGTCCTCGTCCTCTCCGGGCATCTCTCCCAGATCCAGGTCGGTGGAGAGGAAAAGATCGTCGAGCGACGCATCGTCCTTGCTCCCGGCCTGCGCCTCGGCGTCCCCGAAGGGGTCCTCGAACACGGGCTCCGTCGCTGGCTTGGGCGCCGGTGTCGCCGGCTTCGCAGGATGCGGCTGCGTGGCTTCCACCGGTCCCCTCGGTTCGCCGCCAAAGCCAGCCAACGGGTCTTCCCAGTCCGATGGCAACTCTCCCCCCATGATCAAGTCCGGCACTTCCTCGGCGGCGAGCATCCCGACGCCTTCCCGGGGCTCGTGACCCGGGCGCGCGGCCGGCTCGTCCGGCAGCGGGGGCACTGCGGGTTCGTCCAGAAGTGCCGGCGCCGTCTGCTCCCCGGGGAACTCAGGTGGCGGCGGCAGCAGCTCGCCCTCCAGTTCCTGGAGCAACGCCTCGTCGGGACTCGTCTCGGCGCCGGGCGCCGACAGCTCGGATAGCAACTCGTCGATGTCGGGCACCGCGGCCGATGCCTCCGGGACTTTGGTTTCGCTGGGCGACGTCAGGTCCGGAAGCATCGCGGACAACGCCTCGAGTCCCTGCGTCACGTCCTCATGGCTTACCGGCGCCCGCTCCGCCGGGGCGGGCTCGGGCGCGATGGCCGCAGGAGGCGCGATGGGCGCCAGTTCCAGCGGCAGGTCGAAGGTCTCGTCCTCGAAGCCGGCCGCGCTCGAAGGCTGGAACGCCATCGACTCTCCGAACAGGGACTCCAGGTCCTGCGCGCTCTGCTTCGCGCCGGCGCCCGGCGCGCTGCTCGCTGAGGTCTCGATGGGCGTCGCATCTTCGAACGACAGCGACTCCACCAGGACGTCGTCCAGCGGCGCAAGGGGTTGCGCCGGCTCGGGCTCCATCAGCTCGTCGACGATCAGCTCCTTGAGCTGCTGCTCGATTCGATCGTCCGATGCCGCCGCAGCGCTCGAGGCATCCGACGCGCGGGCGGCCACGTTCCCTCCCGCGGGGGCCCCCGCAGCGGGCAGCGGAGCTGCACTCTGTCCCTCGCTGATGATGCCCGTGATGATGTTCGCCAGTCGCCCGAAGTCTTCCGGAGAAGCTTCATCGCTCGCGGCGGCGCCGGCGTCCACAGCCGGGGCGGTTTCGAGGCTCAACTCCTCCCCCAGGTCTCCCAGGCTCGCCTCGAGATCCGGCTCTTCCTCGATGATCTTCTGTTCGGGACCGAGGATGCTCCCCATATCGAAGGGCGTCTCCTCCTCGATGACTGGCGCCAGCTCCTCTTCCTCTGCCGGGGCGCTCGGGGCCGGGGTTAGCTGGTCGCCGAGACCGCCCAGGTCGAGCGCCGCGTCGTCGGAAACCGGCTCGGCCGCAGCCTTTCCGGCTCTCGGTGCGGGCGGCAGGGTTGGCACTCGCGGAGGTGGCAGCTCATCGTCGAAGTCGGTTTCCTCGATCTCCAGAAGGCTCGCTGTAAGGCGGCGAGTCTCGCGCACGTCGGGCATCGCCGCAGCTTGGGGAGGTGCGGCACGCTTGCCCAGCAGCTCGTCGAGCGCGTCCAGCTCGGCCTCGGCCTTCGAACTGGCGGCGTCG
>JACQFU010000277.1 GCA_016199905.1 Candidatus Wallbacteria bacterium | reverse complement strand
GTCCCTCAGGTGCTGGTAGGTCAGCAACACCTTGCGCTTGCTGCCGATCATCCCGATGTAGCGCGCGTTCGTGCCCAGAGCTGCTCGCAGGCAAAGCTTGTCGGCGCGATGGCCTCGCGTCACGATGACGATGAAATCCGCGGACGATATCGCAATTTGCCCGAACGTGTCCGCGAAATCGCAGCAGACTGTCCGTCCGATCGGGAACCGTGTCTCGTTGGCGTACGCGGGCCGATCGTCGACGACCGTGAGGTCGAAGATCGGAAAGGGGGCTGCCAGGTCGTAGAGCGCCTTGCCGACGTGACCTCCGCCGAGGATCACGAGGCCGGGGCGTGGAGGATAGGGTTCGAAGTAGGCCTCGAGGTCCGCCTCGACCTCCGGCGGAGCTGTGAGGGTCAGGGTCCGGGAGGCAGCCAGCGCCTCCGCGGCTCCGGCGCGCAGCCAGTCGCCGGCGGGTCCCGGCGGCAGCTCGCCCACCAGCACGCCATCGGCGGCAAGCACCATCCGCGCTCCCGCTCTCGCTGCGGGCGCTACGAGCACGACCAGGCAGACCGGCCGGCGCTGCCGGATCGCGTCGAGCAGCAGTCCGAAGGTCGCGCTCATCCCGCCCGGCTGACCAGCTTTTCGACGGCTGCCATCGAGGGCTCGACCCTCATAGGCTCTCCGACGGCCTTGAAGGCGCTGTCGATGTCTTTGAGGCCATTTCCCGTCACCAGCACCACAGCCCTCTCGCCCCGGGGTACTTGTCCGGCGGCCAGTTGCTTCAGGAACCCCGCGAAGGCAGTCACGCCTGCCGGTTCCCCGAAGACCCCTGCCGATCCGGCCAGCCGCCTCATCGCAGCCAGGATCTGCTGGTCCGTCACCGTGACCGCATCGCCGCCGGACTCGCGGAGCGCGCGCAGGGCCTTGAGCCCGTTGCGCGGGATGCCGCAAGCAATGGAATCGGCCAGCGTGTTCGGCTCGATCGGTTCGATCGGCCGCTGGTCGCGGAACGCTTTCACGACCGGCGCGGCCCCCTCGGCTTGCACCGCGATCAGACGAGGAAGCTTGTCCAGCCAGCCGACGGCCTTCAGATCGTGGAAGGCCTTGTAGACGCCGCTGATGATGCAGCCGTCGCCGACGCTGACGTAGACGCGATCGGGCGCTTGCCAGCCGAGCTGCTCGGCGATCTCGAGGCCGACGGTCTTCTTGCCCTCCACCAGGTAGGGGTTATAGGCGCAGTTGCGGTTGTACCAGCCGAAGCGGCGCGAGGCCTCGACCGAGAGGTCGAAGCACTGCTCGTAGGTGCCCTCGACCTGGAAGACCTGGGCGCCGAACACCAGGAGTTGCGCGACCTTGGGGCGGGGGGCTCGTTTGGGGACGAAGATGAAACACGGGATGCCGGCCGCGGCCGAGAGCCCGGCGAGCGAGCAGGCGGCGTTGCCCGTCGAGGCGGCAGTGACGGTCCGGGCGCCGGCGGCGATCGCACGGGCCAGGCCGACCACGCTGGCTCGGTCTTTCAGGCTGCCTGTGGGATTCCGGCCGTCGTCCTTGATGTGGAGGCCGGGGAACTCCAGCTCGCGGCAGAGGCGCTCGGGGTGGTAAAGCGGCGTTCCGCCGACGCTGAGCCGTGGAGGCGGGGCAGCCGGGTCGACGGGAAGGAAAGGCAGGTATCGCCAGGCGTCCTGACCCTCGAGCCCGTCCTTGCGGGTGCGCTTGCGGATCAGGTCGTAATCGTAGAGGACATCCAGGATTCCGGGGACGCCGCAGGCGTCGCAGGTGTAGTCCGTGTGGGTGGGAGGCAGCTGTTTGCCGCAGTTCATGCAGCTCAAGCCTTTGACGTGGTCAATGCTCATGACGACACCAGGATAGTGCTCCGGGGTTGCCTCTGGCCAGGGGGCTGGTGTACTTTCGCCCCTATCATGGCCAAGTATCTCGTGACCGGGGGGGCGGGATTCATCGGGAGCAACCTCACCCGGTCGTTGCTGGCGGATGGAAATCGGGTTGTCGTGCTCGACGATCTCTCCCGGGACGGCGTGCGTGGAAATCTCGACTGGCTCAGGAGCAGCCCGGGCGCGGAGCGTCTCGAGACGCTCGAGGGCGACGTGCGCGATCCGGCCGCGGCAGCGCGAGCCGTCGAGGGCGTCGACACCGTGTTCCACCTGGCGGCGCAGGTGGCGGTGACCAGCTCGGTGACCGAGCCTCGTCACGACTTCGAAGTGAACGCGCTCGGCACGCTGAACGTGCTCGAGGCCGTGCGGGCGATGCCGCGCCCGGCCGGCGTCGTCTACACGTCGACGAACAAGGTCTACGGCGCGCTGCACGACGTGCGGCTGCGTCAGGGCCGCACGCGCTGGCGTTTCGCGTCGCGTCGCCGAGGTGTGGGCGAGGACCAGCCGCTCGACTTCCACTCGCCGTACGGCTGCTCCAAAGGCGCCGCGGACCAGTACGTCCACGACTACGGCCGCATTTACGGCCTGCGGACGATGGTCTTCCGGATGTCCTGCATCTACGGGCCCCGCCAGTTCGGCACGGAGGACCAGGGCTGGGTCGCGCACTTCATGCTGAACGCCGCGCGGGGCGAGCCGATCACCATTTACGGCGACGGCAAGCAGGTTCGGGACCTGCTCTTCATCGATGACCTGCTGCGCGCCTTTCGCCTGGGTGCCGCGGCTCTTGAGCGCGGCGAGTCGGGCCTGTACAACATCGGCGGCGGGGCCGAGCACACGATCTCTCTAATGCAGTTATTGGATGCGTTGCGTCTGATGTACGGCGACTCCGTGCAAGTCGCGTACGCCGCGCCTCGCCCCGGAGACCAGCCCGTTTACATCACGGACATCACGCTGGCCCGCATCCGGCTGGGCTGGGAGCCGCAGGTCCACGTGGCCGGAGGTTTGGCCAAGCTAAAGGACTGGATGGAGGAAGCGAGGCGGATTTTGGGGCGGTGAGGGGGGACTATCGCCGCGCCGCGGCGGGCGAGGTGGATGCCGCCGGCGCCGGCTTCGAAGCCGACAGCCTCTCGATCGCCACGGCTCGCTCCAGGAGCTTTCCGGCGCCCTTCCCGTCGTTTTGCTCTTGAAGCGCGCTGGCGAGCAACCGCAGCACCTTGCCCACGTGCGCATGGTTCGGGCCCCGCGCGGCCTCCTCGACGGCCAGCGCGCGCTCGAGAAGCTTCTGCGCCTCGGAGGCCTTGCCCTGGGCCTGCCGTACGAACGCCAGGTGTTCCAGCGACGCGGCCACGTCCGGATTCTTGGGTCCGAGCGCTTCTTCCCGGATGGCGAGCGCCCGCCGCAGGTAGTCCTCGGCTTGCGGCAGTTTTCCGTCTTCGCTGGAAAGCGTCCCCAGATTGCACAGCGTCGTGGCGACCTTCGGGTCTTTCGGCCCGAGCTTCGCCAGCCTCACGGCCAGCGCCTCCTCGTAGAGCTTGCGCGCGGCCTCGCGGCGCCCGAGCTTCTGCAGCACCACACCCAGGTTGTTCCGGTCCGAGGCCAGGTCCGGATGGTCGGACGGCAGCGCCTTTTGGTCGATGGCCAGCGTCTGTTCGAGCAGCCGTCTGGCACCCTCGAAGTCGCCTTGGAGCTGCAACGCCAGCGCCAGGTTGTTCAACGCCCCGGCCACGAGGGGGTGGTCCGGTGGCAGGCCCTTGCGCCGGATCGCGAGCGCTCGTTCGAAGAGGCGTCGCGCGCCGGCCACGTCCCC
>JACQFU010000276.1 GCA_016199905.1 Candidatus Wallbacteria bacterium | reverse complement strand
ACTCCGATTGGATCTTCTCCTGTAGCTCCAGGAGCTTTTCCGGCCGCGGCGCCACGAGAATCACCTTGCGCGCCACCTGCGCCACGAGCCGCGCGCTCACCGAGCCGATCGAGCCTGTGGCCCCGACCACGGCCGCCACTCCGTTGTTGAGGTCGTGCCCCAGCCGGCGCGCGATGGTCTTGGCGGCCTCCAGCGTGGACGCGACCGTGAAGCTGTTGCCGGAGGTGATCGCGATGTTGGCGCGCTTGGCCACCGTGACGCCCGCGTCGCCGACGATGCTCGTGAAGGCGCCAAGCCCCATGATCCGCGCCCCCAGCTGTTCTGCGAGCTCCGAGGCCTGGAGCAGCTTGCGGTACGTGAACTCTGGATCGCGCGTCATCATCTCCCGGGGCGTGGCTCCGAGCCCCAGCAGCCATCCCTCCAGCTCCCGGCCCGTCGCCGAGCGAGCGCCGGTCACGTGCGACAGCAGCATCACTGGTGAGAACGCCACCAGCCACTCCACCCCCCGCTCCGGCAGGAACTTCAGGTACTTCAGGAGCGGGTGTTTGAAGATGTCCGCGGCGCAGAGCGGGGGGATCACGAAGGCGAACTTCTCCACCTCCACCGGCTTGCCCTGCGGATAGACGACTCGCGGCTCGATGCCGGTCTTGGGGATCAGGTTCAGATAGTCGTCGAGTCGAATCTCGTGGAACGGCTTATCCAGAAGAGCGACGAAGATCGCCTCCAGGACGTTGGTGCCGAACGACTCGCCGTCGATCTCGGGCGTCGTGGTGAGCACCATCCGAACTCCGCGGCGCTGCAGATCGTCCAGATCCTCCTTCTGGAGCTGGTTGGTAATGACCACCTTGTTGTAGAGCGAGTCGGGAGCGTAACGGCGGATGTAGTGGAGGCTGCCGGCGATGATGTCGGCCTCCTCGAACCAGTGCGTGCCCAGGGGCCGCTGCTCCTCCTGACGTTTGCCGACCGGATACATCGACTTGTAGGGCCGCCGGCAGAGGTAGGGCATCGCGAACTTCGTGTACGTCTCGAGTTGCGCCAGGCTCTTGAGCGCCCACGGGATGCCCCAGTGAAAGTAGACGTCTCCGAATACCAGTCGCGCGCCCGCGTTCTGCAGCACCGTGGCGATCCCGTAACGGTCCACGCCGCTCGGAATGAACACGAGCTTCTTCTTGAAGAGGTCCGGGAACTGCTTCTCCATCTGGGCGATCGCCCAGCGCTCCAGGGTCCTCTTGAGCTCCGTGCCGTCGACCACCGGCGTGGTGTGCGCGCGCTTCGCCAGGGCGTCGATCTCTTCGTGGACCCACGTCTTGTTCCCGACCACGAACGTCCGATTCATGCTGTCCAGACCAAACGCCGCCACCTGGCCGTCGAGCTTCTCGATCAGCTCGCCCGCCTTCTGCAAATCGCCGTCGGTGCCACGCTTCTCCACCTGGATCTCCTGCTCGAGGAGTCGCACCACGAAAGTCCGATCCTGGCTGGACGGTCCAAGGCTCACAATGACGACTCGCTTCATTTCTTGACTCCATAAATCCGGTCGAGGCGGACCATCTCGCGGTCGCGGATGGCCTCGGCGAAGGGCCCAACGTCCTTGCACGTGCGGAACGCGGCGTATCCGTCCTGGAGGAATTGAACCATGGGTGTCGCGCCGATGATCACGGCGCCCGCGTGGAGCGTCTTGAGCAGCAGCCCGATGAAAGGAAAGAAGGCAATCCGGTGAACGAACCGGACCGCCTCGACCAGCAGCTCGATCTGCCGCACCCTGGGCTTGTACTTGTCGGCGAGAAGGTAGGCGCGTTCATAGGCCGACATATCGAAGTCGAGGCCGACGCCCATCTTGACGAACTGTTCGACCACGTCGTCATCGAGCGCCTCGCTCAGCTCGTGCGCCTCGAGCAGAAGCGAAATGCTGTGCAGCATCTCCGTTCCGAAGGCCGATTCGAAGGCGTGCACCAGCTTCTTGAAGCTCTCGTTGCGGGCTGTGAAATCCTCGGCACGGTACAGGTGCGTCGTGAAGAAGGTGCAGAGCCTCCCGTACACGGGGTCATCCAGAAAATCCGCGTACGTACTCTTCAGTCGCTCGAGCTGGAACTCTTGAAGCCGTCGCTTGAGCTTCAGCCTGTCTTCGTCCATGTTCGGGAGTCCCGCATCGGCAGCGGGAGTCTTGCACGCCGCGACGAGGGGAGTCAAACGAGGAGAGAGGACAGTAGCCAGTAGGGGACGCCGAGGTGCGTAGCTCGGTGAGGAACGGAAGGTCGCACCCTGACGATCCGATGGGCAACCGACATCTACTCTCCCATCCCGGCCTCTGCCGCGAGCCCCCTCCCCCGCCGTACAATGGAGCCGCGCCTCCCCCCAACTCGCTACTCTCCATGCCCCTCTTCCAAGCCGAAGACTGCAGCATCCATTACGTCGACGCAGGCTCCGGGTCCCCGCTGGTGCTGGTGCACGGCTGGCCCGTCAGCTCGGTCTACTGGACGGCGGACATCGAACGGCTCGCCGCGCGCTTCCGCGTTCTCGCGCTCGATCTGCCCGGCTTCGGCCAGTCTTCGTGCGTGGCCAAGCAGGGCGCCTCGAGCTACCAGCAGGCTCACCGGGTCGCCGATTTCATCCGCGGCGTGGCCGGAGGGCCCGTATTTCTGGTCGGCCACTCGATGGGAGGAATGGTATCGGCGCGTCTTGCAGCCGCCGAGCCCGACCTCGTCAAACGGCTGGTCCTGGTGGCCGCGCCGATCGAGGGTGCCACAGCCCTGTCGCCTTTCTGTCAGCTCTCGCGCTGGGCGTGGGCGCGCTGGCTCGCGACGCTGCTCCTGAAGTTCCAGCCCGTGCGCCGCTTCGCAGCCCCCTACTTCGTCCACTCCATCGGACTGCCCGACTCGATTCTCCTGCAGGCGGCCCTCGCGAGCGCCCCCTCCGCCCGGCTCGCCCTCGGCGCCCTCACCAGCGAGGGCGATCGCTCCGACGTGGCCGTCATCCGCTGCCCCACGCTCGTCATAGCGGCCGACCGCGACCGCATCGTCGCATCCGTCCAGCCCCTCATCGCCAAAGCCTGGATCCCGGGCGCGCGCCTGGAGGTCTTTCGCGACTGCGGCCACTGCCCCAACCTGGAACATCCGGAGCCGTTCCATCGACTGCTAGCGGAGTTCCTCGCAGAGTGAAGAGGAGACCCAAGAGCGGAACCGCGAAAACACGACGGCATCGAGAAGAACGCACAAACGGCGACTTCGAAACTCCTTCGTGGCCACCGTGCCTTCGTGGTTGAGCTTTTGCGTGCAGTCGTAGCCCCAGCGTTACTTCCCTTCCAGGTCCATGTTCTGCAGCAGCTGCACGAGCTGCGACTCCTGGAAAGGCTTCGAGAGGAACCCGGCCGCCCCGATCTCCCTGGCCTTGTCGAAGTTCTCGACCTGGCGGATGTCGCTTACGATCAGAATGCGGGACTCGGGACGCACGTCGCGGAGCTTCTGATAGAGCTCGAAGCCGTGGCCGTCGGGCAGCACCAGGTCGAGAGTTATCAAGTCGGGCACGAAGGCCGCGGCCTGCACCAGCGCCTCCTCGCACGACGCCGCCAGCGCCACGAGCCGGAACCCGTAGTCGAGCAGGCTCTTCGCCAGAATGCGGCAGATGAATTGAGAGTCGTCGACTATCAGCGCAGCAGGCCTTCCGGTGAGTCGTCCCATAGGGTCAGGCCAGCTCCCGCAGAGATTGTTCGATGGCCGTCACGGCACAGTCGACCTGCGCCCGGTTCACGATCAGCGGCGGGCTGAGCCGGACCGTGTTGGGGCCGCATCCGAGGATCAGCACGCCCTTCTCGAAACAGCGATCGACGACCTGGTCGCGCAGCTCCGGCGCAGGTTGCTTGGTCTTCCGATCGCGCACCAACTCGATGCCGACCATCAACCCCTCGCCGCGCACATCGCCCACAACGGGGCTCTTCTTTTGCAATGGAGCCAAACGCTCCTTCAAGTACTTTCCCATCCGCCGGCTGTTGGCAAGGAGTCCGTTCTCGAGCAGCTCCAGAGTCTTGAGGGCCGCCTCGCAGCTGATGGGATTGCCGCCGAAGGTGGAAGCGTGCATCCCGGGCTTCCAGTCCATGAGGGACGCGTCGGCGATCGTGCAACCAAGCGGCATGCCGCTCGCGATACCCTTGGCGAGACAGAGGATGTCCGGCACGACGTCGAAGTGTTCGATGGCGAACATCTTCCCGGCTCGTCCGATCCCGCTTTGAACTTCGTCGGCAATCAGCATGATGCCGTGCTCCTTGGTGATCGCGCGGAGCCGCTGCACGAACTCCTTGGGCGGCACCACGTACCCGCCCTCCCCCTGGATCGGCTCCATGACGATTGCCGCCACGTCGCTCGGATCGACGATTTTCTTGAAGATCGTGTCGGTCAGATAGCGCAGGCAGTCGATCGAACAGCTCTGAGGAGTCTTGGAGAACTCGCAGCGGTAGCAGTACGCGTAAGGGATGTGAACGACCTGCGGGACCATCGGGGCAAAGCCCTTGCGCTGCAGCGCCTTGCTCGCCGTCAGGCTGAGCGCGCCCATCGTTCGGCCATGGAAAGCGCCGATGAACGCAATCATCACGGTTCGGCCGGTCTTGTAGCGCGCCAGCTTCATGGCACACTCCACCGCTTCGGCCCCGCTGTTGGAGAAGAAGACCTTCTTGGGCGCCTCTCCCGGCGCCAGCTCGGCCAGCTTGCGAGCCAGCCGGCTCTGCGCGCTGTAATAGAAGTCCGTCCCCGACATGTGGATGAGCCGCGCCGCCTGGTCTTGGATGGACTTGACGACCTCCGGATGGCAATGGCCGGTCGAGCAGACGGCGATGCCGGCGTTGAAGTCGAGGAACCGGTTGCCGTCCGGATCGGTGACGATGCACCCCGCCGCGCTCTGGGCGACCAGCGGATAGCTGCGCGTGTACGAGGGCGACACATACTGGGCGTCCATCTCCAGCACTTCCCGGGCCTTGGGGCCGGGCAGGGCAGTCAGGATCTTCGGAAGCTGGGCCGCCTCATCGGGGGCCGTGTGACTCGGGCGCTTCATTTCATTCACCGTCCTCGCTCAGTTATCCGCGTGGGGGTCGATCTGAGCCTTTTGCAGCTTGCCGCTGTAGTCGACGTAGACCGCCTTCCACTCGCTGAAGATGTCCAGCCCCGTGACACCGGCCTCGCGATGTCCGTTGCCGGTGTCCTTCACGCCGCCGAAGGGCAGGTGCACCTCCGCGCCGATCGTGGGACCGTTGATGTAGGTGATGCCGGCCTCGATCAGCTCGATGGCTTTGAAGGCCCGGTTGACGTCCTTGGTGTAGATGGACGATGAGAGACCGAAGCGGCTGTCGTTGAGGGTGGCGATGGCCTCCTCGAAGCTCTTCACCTCGACGACCGCGATCACGGGGCCGAAGATCTCCTCCTGAAAGATCCTCATTTTCGGCGTGACGCCCGAGAAGACCGTCGGTTCGAAGAAGTACCCTTTGGCCAGCTTGCCGCCGGCGGGTTTGCCGCCGAGGAGCAACTTCGCACCGTCCGCCTACACACCGATCTTGCAATAGTTGGCCACGCGAGCCTGCTGGCTCTTGTTCACGAGCGGCCCCACTTGCGTGGAGTCCTCCAGACCGTTGCCCAGCTTCAACTTCTTGGCAGCCTCGACGAGCCTGGCGGTGAACTCGCCGGCGACCTTCTTGTGGACGATCAGCCGGCTGGTGGCGGTGCAGCGCTGGCCGGTCGTCCCAAAGGCGCCCCAGAGCGCCCCTTCCAGCGCCAGATCCAGGTCGGCGTCCTCCATCACGATCTGCGCGTTCTTGCCCCCAAGCTCCAGAGAACAGCGCTTCAAGCTGCCGCCGCAGAGCTTGGCGATCTCGCGACCGGTCACGCTGGATCCGGTGAAGCTGACAACTCCGACCTGCTCGCTGCGCACCAGCGCCGCGCCCGTGTTCGGTCCGTCGCCGTGCACCAGATTGACGACGCCCTTGGGAACGCCCGCCTCCTCGAAGACCTCCATCAGCTTGACGGCCGTGGCCGGGCTGTCCTCCGCCGGCTTGAGCACCAGCGTGTTGCCGCAGACCAGCGCGGGGAAGGATTTCCAGGTCGGGATCGCGAGCGGGAAGTTCCACGGCGTGATCAGTCCGGCCACGCCGATCGACCGGCGGATCGACATCCCGAACTTGTTCGGCAACTCCGTCGGCACGGTCTGCCCGAAGAGGCGCCTTCCTTCGCCGGAGTAGTAGTAGGCGCAATCGATGCCTTCCTGCACGTCGCCGCGCGTTTCGGTGAGGATTTTGCCCATCTCGCGGGTGGCGATCCGGGCGATCTCGTCCTTGTGCCTCGTCAGGAGATCGCCGACGCGCCGCAGGTAGTCGGCTCGCTTCGGCGCCGGTGTGCGGCTCCAGGCCGCAAACGCCTCGCGCGCCGCTCGCACGGCGGCTTCGACTTCCTCCTGCCCCGACTCGGGAAACACCCCGATGACGTCCGACGGGTCGGCCGGACTCCGGTTCTCAAAGGTCCCCCTGGAGCCCTTCGTGATCCACTTACCATTGATGTAGTTCCCGTAAGCAGCCGGCACCGGAATCCTCCTTCCTCCGCTCGTAGGGCCGGAATGCTACCATCCGCGCCCTGCGAAGTCAACCGCGGCATGCCGCGTCATGCCGCTTCTCATGCGGGATCTCGCGTGCGTCAAGTCACGGTTTCCTTTCTCCGCTTGTGATACAAAGTAACGCCGCGAAACCCCGCGATCGGAGGCCCCCATGCTCACCCTGACCCTCAAGAAGTCCGAAGACCGCCGCATCCGCACCGGCCACATCTGGATCTTCTCCAACGAGATCGAATCCGTCGAGGGCAAGCCGGAGCCGGGATCGCTAGCCGTCGTGAAGAGCTTCGCGGGGCAATTCGTCGGAATCGGCTACTACAACAAGGCATCCCTGATCGCCTGCCGCATCCTCACGCGTCATCAAGATTCCATCGACAGCGCCTTCTTCCAGCGGCGCGTCAAAGCCGCCCTGGCTCTGCGTCAAACCTTCTACCCAGGAGAAACCGCCTACAGGCTCGTCTTCTCCGAGGGGGACCAGTTGCCGGGATTCGTCGCCGATCGGTTCGGCGACTGCGTCAGCGTGCAAACGTCCACGGCAGGCGCCGAGCAGCTTCTGGAGCCGTTCCTCGAAGCCGTGCAGGAGGTGCTCTCGCCGCGAGCGTTGGTGCTGCGAAACGATATGCCGGCCCGCGCGCTGGAGGGCCTTCCCTCCTACTCCAAGATCGCCTCCGGCGAGCTCTCGGGCCCCGTAGAGTCCGTCTGCGACGGCGTCCGCTACCAGGTGGATCTGGTCTCCGGCCAGAAGACCGGCTTCTTCTTCGACCAGCGTGAGAATCGCCAGGCCGGCGCCCGGCTGTGCGAGGGAAAGCGCGTGCTGGACGCCTACTGCTACACGGGCTCCTGGGCGCTCCACGCCTGCCGGGCCCGCGCTGCGAGTGTCACCGCGGTCGACTCCAGCGCCTCCGCGATCGAACTGGCCCGCCGGAACGCCCGGCTCAACGCCGCGGCCGACCAGATCGAGTTCGCGACCTCCGACGTCCCCGCCTTCCTCGACCGCGCCCGCGAGACCCGCCAGAGCTATGACGTCGTCTTTCTAGACCCGCCCCCGTTCGCCCGCAGCAAGAAGGACCTGAAGGAGGCGCTCATCGCCTACGAGCGCGTGAACAAGAAAGCCCTGGACCTCTTGCCCGACGGCGGTTACCTGGTGACCTCCTCGTGCTCCTTCCACGTCTCTGCCGACGACTTCTTGCGGTGTCTCGCGCGCGCGGCAGCGCCCTCCGGGCGCACCCTGCGGTTGCTGGAGCTGCGCGGCCAGTCGAAGGATCATCCGGCGCTGCTGGCCATGCCCGAGACGCGCTACCTCAAGTGCGCCGTCGTCCAGAAGGTGTGAGGGCGCCAGCCCCTTCACCCGAAAGAGACAAAGGAGTGACTGCCTCCGACTCCGCCTTCTGCGGCTTCGCCGTGAGTTTTGCGCCCACGCGGACACTTCGGCGCTTGCCGCCCTTTCCCTGCCGAGCTTTCCCAATAGCGCTCGCGCTCGCGGTCTTCGCCGCATCGGGGTGCCCCGCGGCCGCGGCCGGCGCTGGGGGGACTTCGGCTATCGAGTCGCCGGAGCCTGCCTCGACCACCCCGGATTTCGAGCTCCTCGGAAGGTTGTCGAACGGCCAACCCATCCCCGGGAACAGCCGGGTCCAGATGGAGAGCTGGCTCTCTCGGGCAGAGGCGCAGTTGCGCCGCATCGTGAGGCGCCCCGTCGTAGAAGCCCTCACGCGTGACGCTTCCGCGGTCCTGGCGCGGGTCCTGACGGATCGCGGCGACGTGGTGGCCGGCGCCGCGGTCTGGAAATCGTGGCTGCGCCGGTTGTCCGCGCCCGAGGAACTGTTCGAGGCCAACCGATTCCTGGCGGACCTCTTCGGCCGCGCAGACCGGCCCGACCTGGCGGTGGAGAACTTGAACGCCTCGGAAGACTGGACGAGGCTGCCGATCTCACCGAAAAACAGCTCACGCCCGGAGAGCCGGCGGCCCACCGGCTCGAGTTGTTCGTGCGGGCCGCAGCCTACCGGGGACGCGGACACGCCCCGGCAAAAGCAGCTGCCGCACTGGAGGCGCTGCTGCCGTCAGCCCGAGCCTGCGGACAGGCTCCGGCCGCCTGGCTCGCCCTGGGCCACACGCGGGCGAGGCTGGGGCAGCTCACCCTCGCCAGCCAGTGCTATCGTCGAGCCGCGGAGACGAACGTCCAAGCCGAGATGGAGTCGGCAGCGACGGCGGAGTTCGAGATGTGGTCCGGCGCGGGCGATTCGTTGCGAGCGCTCGCCTCACTCGACGCGCTCGCAGAGCGGCGTCCCGGAAGCCTCCTGAAGCTCCAGGCAGACATGACGCGCCGCAGCATGGCGATGGTCGGGCACTCCGCCCCGGAGCTTGCCTCCGAGACCACCGAGGGCGAACCGGTGACGCTCGCGGGACTTCACGGCCGCTTCGTTCTGGTGTTCTTCTGGGCCACCTACTCGCTCGCCTGCATCGAGCAGATTCCCTCACTGCGGCGCCTCGCCGCCACCTACCGGGGCCGCTCCCTGGAGGTGCTGGGTGTCTCGCTCGATTTCCCCAACGACCGGCGCCTGGTGCAGTCGTCCATGGTGCGCCGGGGCCTGCCCTGGCGGACGCTGTTCCCGGGCGGCGACTTCGACAACCCGATTGCGCGTCGCTACGGAGTCCTCCAGTTGCCGTACTCGGTGCTCGTCGGCCCAAGCGGCCAGGTGCTCGCCGCCGGCCTGCAGGGGCCTGCTCTGGAGGCCGCGATTTCTCGTGCGCTCGAAGGGCGGTGAGGATTGGCCTCGAGCCTTCTTCCCCAGCCGCGCGACGATGGGTATGATGGCGCGGGAGGTCCCCGATGCCCGAAACGCCTGTAGTGTCCCCGCCCGGACCGGATGAGCAAGAACGTGTTCCGGGAGCGGATCGACGACATGAGAACGCGCCCGATCCCGAGTCAGGCGCCCTGCTCGCGGCCGCCACGGCGCCGCCTCGCGGACCGTTGCCTCCCCCTCGATTCTGGTCGGTGATGTTGACGGCCGGTCTCCTCGAGATCCTCCTGCTCGTGGCCCAAGCGACCCCCGCCGTCGTCTTCGAAGTGCAGTCCAGGCCAGTCGAAATCCTCGTGGAGCGGCTCCTGCCTTTGCTGTGTTATCTGGTGGTTGCCGGGGCGCTCGCCTGCGAGTTGGTGGCGAGCCATCTCCTTCGCCGGGGCCTCGCGGCCCTCGCGGCGGGCGATCCGGCAGCCTCCGCCGCCGCACTGAGGCAGGCTGCCCGCTGGTCTCAAGGCCTCAGCGGCATTCACCACTACGATCTGGGCTGCCTGCTCCACCAGACAGGGGCCGTGCACGAGGCCGTGGCGGAGTACCGCAACGCCATCCGCACCCAGACCGGATGGGCCTTCGCCGAGGCTGTCGAGTCTCCTTCCCGGGTCGACTTCCGGACCTCGTGCGCGATCAACCTGATTGAT
Source organism: Candidatus Wallbacteria bacterium (assembly GCA_016199905.1). GTDB lineage: Bacteria > Muiribacteriota > UBA6191 > JACPRK01 > JACPRK01 > JACPRK01. The sequence continues at coordinate 288 of JACQFU010000276.1, read as the reverse complement.
GCACTGCGTCACGTTTCCGGTCGCCCGGGCCCCGACCCGTCGCGAGCCAGCAGCCTTCCGCGCGCCGGCCGGTTTCACGCGCCGCTCTTCTTCTTTCTCTACATCACCGCGGGCGTTGTCCTGGGCGACCTCCTGGCCGGCTGGTTGCCCGGCAAGATCGGCTTCCTGCTGTTCCTGCTGCTGGCATGCGCGGCCGCCACCCGATGGACGATCGCGCGTAGCCACGGCGTCCGCGGTCGAGCCTTGCTCGAGCTGGGAGACTCGGCCGGCGCCGTCGAGGACCTTCGC
>JACQFU010000312.1 GCA_016199905.1 Candidatus Wallbacteria bacterium | reverse complement strand
GGCAGGCGGCAAGGTGACGGATATGAAGGGCGAGGGCAATTACCTTTACGGGCGAAACGTGCTGGCGACCAATGGACCGCTGCACGAAACGTTGCTGGCGCGGATCGATCCGCTGGAGAGGGTGAGCGACCGGTGGCAATGAGTCTGGCCGAGTTGACGCAATTCATGGCCGGGTTCGTCGCAGAGAGGGACTGGCAACGGTACCACTCGCCCAAGAACCTCTCGATGTCGATCGCGATCGAAGCCGCCGAGTTGATGGAGTGCTTCCAATGGACCGAGACGGTGGACGTGGCGGCGCTCAAGCGCGACGCGGACCGTTACCGCCACGTGCAGGAGGAGGTGGCCGACATCCTGGCCTACTGTCTCAGTCTCGCTTCCAACCTGGATTTCGATCTCGAAGGGGCCTACCTCGCGAAGATGGAGAAGAACCGACTGCGCTACCCGCCCGAGAAGTGCGTCGGCCAGGAGTTCCGGAAGGCCTGATCGCCTCTGGTCGCTCGAGTGCCAGTCATGTCAGGAGCCGAACGCCCAAAGCCCAGAGCCGCCCGCCCGCCCGGCGGCAGCCGCTGCTCACACGGACTGGCGATCGCGGCAACGGCGCTGTTCCTGACGGCTCACTCGGCCTGGGCCTCCGGCGGGTTCCTGGCCGATCCGATGGAGACCTTCATCCGGGTGGCGTTGAGTCTTCCGGCACTCTTGCTCGGAATAGGTTTGCACGAGTTCGCGCACGCGTACATTGCCGTCCGCCTTGGAGACCCCACGCCGGAAGACGAAGGGCGATTGAGCCTCAACCCGCTCGACCATCTCGACCCGATGGGCTCGGCGCTCATCCTGGCGGCCTATGCGTTCCAGCTGCCGCTGCTGGGATGGGGGCTTCCGGTGCCGGTACGGGGGTCGATGTTCCGAAACCCCATCCGGGACATGCTGAAGGTCGGCATCGCGGGGCCCATGATGAACCTGGCGATCGGCGGTTCCGCTGCCGCCGCCTGCCTGGCATTCGATTCGATTGGCTTCGGCACCACGTTGGGTCTGCCCGAGCAGGCAGCCTTCCGGGTCGCGATCATGCTCCGCGCGATCGTGATCACCAACCTGTCGTTGGCGGCGTTCAATCTCTTGCCGATCCCGCCGCTGGACGGACATTGGGTGGCGCGGGAGTTCCTGAACGCCGACCAGACGCGGCTGCTGGCGCAGATCGAGCCCTATGGCATCCTGGTTCTGCTGATGTTGATGCAGACCCCGGTGCTGGACACGCCCTTCCGGTTCGTTTTTCAGCTGGGCATCGGGTTGATGACTTCCTGGGCCATGCTGGGCGGCTATCTGGCGGCCGTCGGAGTAGCCTGGTACCTGTTAATCCGCTCGTTGCCCGACTTCTACCTGCGGCGGAACGACCCCGAGGACTGACGCCGCGCTGGGAGCCCAAATGACCACGCCGCTGTTTCCGCAGACCGTCATCGCCCTGATCTGGGACTTCGACAAGACGCTGATTCCGGGTTACATGCAGGAGCCGCTCTTCGAGCACTATCACGTCGACGAGAAGCAGTTCTGGCCGGAGGTCGGAAAGCTGGAGGAGATCTACCGGCAGCAGGGTAACTGCCTGGTGTCTCGAGACAGTCTCTACCTCAATCACATGCTCTCGTACATCCGCGCGGGCGTGTTCAAGGGGCTCAACAACCGGCTGCTCAACGAACTGGGCGCCAAGCTGAAGTTCTATGAGGGGCTGCCCGAGTTCTTCGACCAGGTGCGCGAGCTGGTCAAGAGCGAGACCGCCTTCTCGAAGCACGGGATCGTGGTGGAGCACTACATCGTCAGCACGGGGCTGCGCCAGATGATCCTCGGCAGCTGCATCGCCAAGCACGCCGACGGCGTGTGGGGGTGCGAGTTCATAGGGGACGTGCCCTGCCCGGGCTTCCTCACCAACGCCCCGGCGCGGCTGCCCTCCCCGGATAGCGAGTTCACCGATATCGCGTTTTCGATCGACCACACGACCAAGACGCGCGCGGTCTTCGAGGTGAACAAGGGCGTCAACAAGTTCCCCGAGATCGACGTCAACGCGTCGCTGGCCGCGGAGCATCGCCGCGTGCCGTTCCGGAACATGATCTATATCGCCGACGGGCCAAGCGACATCAGCGTTTTCTCGATGCTCAACCAGAACGAAGGCCATACTTTCGCGGTCTTCAAGCCGGGCAGCCAGCGCGAATTCGACCAGGTCTACCGGTTGCAACAGAACCGGCGAGTCCAGTCCTTCGGGGAGGCCCGCTACACGCCCTCTTCCCAGACCTACCTGTGGCTGACAACGGCTGTGAGAGAGATAGCCAAGCGAATCGTTCGCGACAAGGAGCGTACGGTCGGCGACGGCGCCAGCGGACCGCCGCGGCATCTGACCGAGTGAGACCGGGCGCCCAAGCTGAAACAATCGGGCGCCGGATGCGTATTCTGATGCGAGCATGATCTATCGGATCGGCTATTCCGGAGGTGCGAGTTCGATGGTTCCTCAGAAGACGCGAAGACTGGCGACGGCCTTGATGCTGGCGCTCGCCGTTGCGGCGCCGGTGGCCGCGCAGAGTTCGTTCGGCAACGACGAGCGGTTCGATTCCGAGTTCTACGGCGACCTGCGGACGCGTTCCGGCGATAGGCTCTACAACGGGCGCGATCCGAGCAGTACCGGTTACGCGGCCGCGGCATCACCGCAGACCGCCGCTGCCCAGAAGGCCTACTCGAACATCACGCAGACCGCCTCCGTCCCCAACGAGTACATCCCCTGGTCGGGCGCGTGGTGGCCGCGCGCCACGTGTGAGCTTTCTTTCCACTCGTTCGAAGGCGGGCTCTCCCCGCTCGAGAAGTACGACTCCATCGTGGCCAGCCTTTACGGCCGGCTTCCGGGCGCCGCCGCCTGGGAGGCCGACCCGGTGAACCATCACAACTATGCCAGCGCCAGCACGAGCGTCGACTGGGGCGGTCATTGCAACGGCCTCGCGGCCGCGGGCATCCTGGCGCCCGAGCCGAAGAAGCCCTTCGACGTGTCGCTGGGCAACAAGCCGATCAAGGTCAAGCTGACGATCGCCGGTGCCAAGGCGGCCAAGGAGTACCTCTACAGCGACGGTCAGAACGACTATCGCCAGCTCGACAACCCGAGCAAGTCGATCAAGCTGACGGTAGCCGACATGAAGGGCCTCCTCTCGGAGACCTACATGACCTGCAATACTCAGCAGTTCGCCAACAGGAAGACCCTCGGCACGCGCTACGATCGGAACTCGATCGACCTGAACGACGAGTCCTTCCGGGACATCTACCCGCACTACTTCCACTGGATGCTGCAGCAGTACGTGAAGAAGAACGGGATGGCCGTTGTCGCCGAGATCGACGCCAACCGGGCCGTCAACAACCACCCGCTGTTCAAGTACCAGAGCAGTGCCGCGTACGTTCCGGCCCAGCGCAAATACTCCGTCACGACCGTCTGCACCTTCACGCACTACGCCAAGGACCCCAACTTCGTGGGCACCAACACGATGACGCGCACGTACACCTATGACCTTTTCCAGGACGCCGGCGGTCGTGTCGTGCGGGGCGAGTGGACGGGCAAGAGCGTGAAGGATCACCCGGACTTCTGCTGGATTCCGACGTCCGACGCCCCTGCGTACGCCACGCTCGAGAACCAGGCGATCAACGGCGACTTCGTGCGCTGGATGTACTCGCGCTACGGCAAGGCTCAGTAGTCACGTGGTGCAGTGAGCCCGCAGTCCCTTCGCGTATCCCGCTTGCCCTGGTCGATCGAAGGGCTCGGACAGGCAGTGCCTGGAGGGGCCCTCTGCGGAACAAATCGGCAGGCATCGACGTAGTCGACTCTGCAACGGAGTTCATCAAGGAGGGTGGGGCGTGTCTTCCAAGATCTTCCTGACGGTGGTTGCGGTCGCGTTGGTCTCGGCGTCGCTGGCCTTCGCGGCCGACGGCCCAGCGGCGGTGGCCTCTTCCGATGCGGCTCGCGACAAGTGCTTCAAGGTCCAACGGCTAATCGGAAGGGCCTACCAGGCCTACTGCCAGGAGGCGAAGAGCCCGCGGCGCGACATCGGGACCTTCGCGTTCTTCTCGGCACTGGTCAAGAACGGCTTTCTCGATCAGATGCCCACCGACCCCGGCTTCGAGGGCGACTCCTACGCCCATTTCCGGCACCGACGCTCGGGCAACGGGATCACTTGCTACCACCACGGCGATCCGGACTCGGGAGGCCGCTCGGAGCGCGAGCGATGCTTCGCCATCCAGAAAGAACTCAGTGACGCCATCGACTCCTTTGGACGCGAACGCGGCGTCCCCGCGGGTCGCGACATCGGTACGCGCAAGTTCTTCGAACAACTGGTCGCCGGCGGCCACATCGAGGCCATCCCGCAGGACCCTGGCCAGGGCAAAGACAGCTTCAAGGACTTCCGCCAGTCCGCTTCCGGCCACGGCCTGGAGTGCGCCGTCCACGGTCCCGCGATCCGCACCGCCGGCAGCGAACGCGAACAGTGCTGGCGCCTGCAGGCGACCATGGCCCAGGCCCTGGATCAGTACAGCCTCGAGAAGAGCGTCCATCGCACCGACGTCGGGAACCGGGCCTTCTTCAGCCTGCTGGTGCGGGAGGGCTACTTGCACGATCTGCCTCTGGACCCCGGCCAGCCGGGCGATTCCTTCGGAAACTTCCGCTACACCGAGGACGGCAACCACGTCGAGTGCGCCGTGCACGGCCGCTCGCCCGGCCTGACAGGCGCGCAGACGAGCCAGCCTACTTCCGAGGAGTAGCCGGCCGGGTCGCTCGCCCGGCCAGCTACCCGGACCACGCTCACTGGTTGCTGAAGACGCTCTCGATTCGGCCGTCGGAGCGCACTCGGTAGGTCACGAATTCGGGGATGTCGCCGGGCCCCTTGCTCGGGTTCATGAACCGCCGGGTGCCGGGCTGGGTCGGCGCGACTTCCATGGTGGTGCCCATATCGGCCAGCTCGCGGCGCAGCCCCTCCGAGAGCTCGGGGCCGCCCGACAGCACCTGGACGCTGCTTGAAGGCTGCGGCACGCTGCTGCGGCCCAGGTCCATCATCTGGTCGTGCAGCGAACCTGGCGTCGTGGTCCAGACAGGGTCGGCCTGGACGGCGGGGGCGGAAGCGAGAACCGTGCCGCCCGGTGCGGGCTGATTCAGCGCGGTCGCCGCCTCGGGAGCCGCCGTGCCGTCGCCTGCCGGGAGAGCCTGGGCCAACTGCACGGGGGCCGCCATGGGAGCCTGTTGTTCGGCGGCGACTACCGGTGCGACGCCTGGCGCAGCGGCCCCGAGGGCGGGCTGCTGCTGGGGCTTGTTCATGTCGGCCAGCTTCGGGGGCGGGTTCTGGTTCTTGGCTCCCTTGTCGCCTCCACCGCCGCAGCCGCCGCAGCTCATGGCCGCCAGCGCGTCGCTCGCGCCACTCCAGGGGCTGGCCACCAGCGCCAGCAACGCCACCAGTATCCCGATCTTGGGTGAGAGGACTCGCTTCATCGCGTTCTCCTTGCGGCCAGGCGCCGCCGTCATCTTCCGCTCTTCGTGCCCGGGAGAAAGCGACGTCCGTGCCAGGGGTCGTAGATCGGCACCAGACCTGAATGTCTTGGGAAAACGCCGGGCGCGGCCGGAAGGTTTTCTTCCGGCTGCCAGCAGCTTTTCCGATCGGAGGGGCCCGGCCTACTTGTGGCCGCTCACGGTCTGCGCCATCTTGAAGATGGGCAAGTACATGCTGATGACGATGGTGCCGACGGCCAGGCCGAGGAAGAGGATGAAGATCGGCTCGATGAGGGACAGCAGGATGCCCACGTTGGCATCGATCTCCTCTTCGTAGAACGAGCCGATCGTCTCGAGCATCTCGTTGAGGTTGCCCGTCTCCTCGCCGACGGCAATCATCTGCAGGACCAGGGGCGGCATCAGGTCGACCTTCTCCAGGGATCGGGCGATGCTGCTGCCGGACTCGACGTCGGACACGACGCTGCCCAGGGAGTCGCGGATGGCGACGTTGTCGATGGTCTTGATAGCCAGCTTGAGGCTCTGCGACACGGGTGCGCCTCCGCGGGAGAGCATGTCGAGGTTTCCCGCGAAGCTGGCGATGTTGTACTTCTGGATGAGGGGGCCGATCACGGGGGGCTTGAGCGTCAGCGCGTGGACGATCTTCTTTCCTCCTTCGGTCCTGTAGAAGTAGCTGAAGCCGAATCCCCCGACCATGATCCCGCCGACGATGAAGTACCACTGGTGGATCAGGGCGTTGCTGGCTCCCACGACGATGGCGGTGAGAGTCGGCAACGCCGCGCCGTGCGATTCGAAGATCTTCACGAATCGCGGGATGATCAGAACGAGCAGGAAGGTCACGACCGCGATCGCCACGAGGCTGATGACGGCCGGGTAGACCAGGGCGCCGATCACCTTCCCGCGCAGCTTGGTCGCCTTGTTGAGCGCGTTGTAGAGCCGCACGAGCACGTCGTGGAGAGCGCCCGACTCCTCGCCGATCCTCAGCAGGTTGCGGTAATTCGGCGGGAAGGTGTCCGGATGCGCCTCGAACGCCAGGAAGAGGCTCGACCCGCCCATCACGTTGTCCTGGATCTCCTTGAGCTGTTCCCGGAAATGCGTGTTCTGGGTCTGTTCTTCCAGGATCTTCAAGCTCTTGAGCACGGGTATGCCGGCCTTCACCAGGATGGAGAAGTACTTGGTGAAGATCAGGAGATCTTTGGTCGACACGCGCTTCTTGAGGAAGGGAAGATAGGCAGCGAGTCCCTTGTCCTCCTCGCGCAGCGAGATGTCGATGATGATCAGACCCTTGCCACGGAGGTAGTCCTCGATCGACGACTTGTCGCCGGCCTTGAGGAAGGCCTTGATGATCTCGCCGGTCGGCTTCTTGGCTACGTAGTCGAATATGGGCATCGCGCGGCCTCCTGCTTCCTTACTTCTCGAAATCCGACGCCGAACGCACGTCGGCTATTCCGCCGGTGGGTGGCCCGGCTGTGGCCGAAACCCACTTCGAGGAATCGTTGGGATCGTCGTTGGGGCCGATGACCATCCAGTCGTTGCCGATCCGCTCCGTAGTGGGATCGTCGGGCACCCTGCTGAGATAGGAACGAGTCAGAGCCTCCAGCGAAGTGGGATAGGCGCCGGTCTTGGCGTGGAACTGATCGATCGCGGTCTTCATCATTTTCAGGTTGGCCCGCATCGCCTGATAGCGCGTGTCTGTCGTCGACGAGGTGTAGATCTGGTAGGCGCCGCCGACGAGCAGGGACAGGATGGCCACGACTACGAGCATCTCGACCAGCGAGAAGCCCTTCGCCCAACGATAGCATGGCCGCGCGCTCACCTTGCTCCCGCCGTCCCGGACCCAAGCACCTCGACTCTGTAGATACCGCGCCGCCGCCGGAACCGTCACCTTGCGGCCGCCCGTCCTCCGAGCGAGAGCCCGGTGGGTTCCCAGACCACTTCCCGCCGCCCGAACAACCACTGCAGAGTGGCCACGAGCTGAGCCGCCCCAACTTCCACGACGTAGGCAGGAAGAGTGGCCCCCGGAGCCGCGATGTAGACCCCAGCCGAGTACATGTAGAACAGCAACTGCACGATGGCTGCTCGAGCATAGAACGCATCCGTGGCCAGCGCGAATGACGAGAAGTAGATCGCCGCCAGAGGAAGCCAGGAAAACCACCGCATCAGTTTGTGGGAAACAAACAGCCAGGTGGCCACGGGCCGCGCCTTCAGGTTGAAGATCGGCAACACCAGCGGCAGGCTCCCGAGGGCCCGCAGAGTGATGCGTCGCTTGCGGCCGAAGACGTCGCCCGTCTGCCGGCGCGTCTGCTCGTAGGCGACCGCCTCCGGCACCCAGCAGGTCCGCCGGCGATCGATCAACTGATACAACGGCTCCACCAGGTCCGAAAGGGCCCAGGGCGGCAGCTCCGCGTAATCCCGGCGTCGCACGGCGTAGAGCGCGCCGTTGGCGCCCATCAGCGAGTGAAGCGCGGCCTCGGACTCCTTCAGCGCCGTCTCGTAGGACCAGTAGAGACTCTCCGGCGACCGCCCGGCGTAGATCAGCCGGCCGCACGCGCACCCCACGTCGGGGTCACCCAGCGGACGGGAGATCGCCTCGATGGCGCGAAAAGCGAACCGCGTGTCGGCATCGGTGAACACCAGGACTTCACCCGAGGCGCGCTTGGCCGCCAGGTTCTGAGCCGCCGTCTTACCCGCCCGGTCGCGCTGCTCCAGCAAAAGGACCTCGAGCCCCGTCGCGGTCACCAGCTCGCGTTCGAGCTCGGCTCGACCCTCCATGGGGCCGTCGCTCACGCCTATCGCCTGCAGCAGCCTCGGTTCGTAGCCGTTCACTGCAATATCGCGCACGCGTTCGCGGATACCCTCGACGCTGGTGCCTCCGGGCTCTCCGGGCGGCACGAAGGTGAAGACCACCGTCACGCTCGGCGGGCCATAGCCGAAGCCGCTGGCTTGCTGGCTCCGGGCCCACGCCGCAGCCAGCAGCACCGCCAGCGGGAACGCCACGAACGTGTACCCGAGATACGCGAAGGAGAGCCAAAAGAGCGTGTGCATGGGCCGGACGCGGGGGAGTTTAGCACGCGAGCTTCGTCGGCATGGGGCATCCTAGGCGCCGGCGCCCCAAGGAAAAGCCGCCCCGAGGATCGCTCCTCGAGGCGGCTGAATCGCGGGGTTATCGAGGGGTCTTACTCGCCCTGCAGGCGGCGGGCGGAGAGCACCTTCTGGACCTTGCCGTAGATGCGGGCGTCGGCACCCTTGAGGGACTTGGCCAGCTCGGAAGCGGCGGCGTCGGTCAACTCGGCCGCCTCGCGGGCCATCAGGTCCGCGTAGGCCGAGCGCAGTTCGCTTGGCACCAATGGAATGCGAGCCACGCGCTGGGCCTGCGTCGGCAGCAAATACGCCATCGCGTCGGCCATCACGGCCTTGCGGTTGGCGGCGCTGTCGATGCCTTCGAAGCCGAACGGCAAGTAGACGACGCGGCTGGCGTCGCTCTTGATCTTCAGACCGGCGGGCCCGTTGGCGGCACCGTAGGTCAAGTAGGTGTCGGCTCCGGCCAACGCCTCGATCTTGTCGGGGTAGCGCTGGTCGTTGGCGCCGTCGCCGCCTTCGATCTTGAAAGCGAAGCCGGTGCCGCTGACGTCCTTGCTGGTCGACGCGTCGGCGACGAACTTGGCCTTGAGGACGTTCTTGTAGAAGTCCTTGTCCTTCAACTCGTAGCCGATGTCCTGGCCGGTCAAGAACAGCCGCCCGCCGCTCTTCAGGAAGGCCGTCAAGGCCGCCTGGTCGGCGTCGGTCAGCGTGTCGCGGTATTCCTCGCCGGTGTACCAGACGACGACCGAGTATTGGGCGAGGATGTCCGTGGCGCCCGCGAGCGCGGAGCTGGACAGGAACGAGTACTTCTGGCCGGCCGCGTCGAGCGACTGGGCGAAGTAATTCTTGTAGTCGGCCTCGCCGGCGTCGCCGACGATCAGGATCGGAGGCAGCTTGGCGAGCTTGAAGGTTGTGTCCGTGGAGCTGCTGGCCGCCACCGTCACGTCTCCGCTGGTGAGCGGCTCGTAGCCGAAGGCCCGCACCAGGAACTTGTAGGTGCCGCCGGGCAAGCTGATGGAGAACCTGCCGCCGTTTCCGGTCGTGCTGACCGGATCGAGCGGGGTGTCGAGCACCGTGATCTTCGCCTGCAACTCCTCGCCGGTGGCCGCGGAGACGACCTTGCCGGAGACCGTGCCGCTGGCGGCGCGGGCGAGAGCGATGTCGGCGTTGGTCTCGTGCTGCGCCTGCAGCGCGATGCTCACGTCGCTCGACTCGGTGTAACCGAACGAGCTGGCCTTGAGCGTGTAGTTGCCCGCCGGCAGTACAAAGCGGAAGCTGCCGTCGGCGCCGGTCTGGATGACGAAGCCGTTTTCCTTGACCCGGATGGTGCCCTTGAGGCCGGAGCCGCTGGCGCTGTCGGTGAGCTTGCCCACGACCTTGCCGCCGCTGACGGCGATCTGGGCCGCGGCCAGCGCATTGACGCGGCCGGCGCCGAAGGTGTTGTCCTTGCCGTGATCGCCCAGGTCGTCGGAGGTGTTCTCGAGCAGCTCGCGCATCTGAGCGATCGACATTCCGGGAGCGGCCTGGAGCATCAGGGCGATGAGGCCAGACACGTGAGGCGTGGCCATCGAGGTACCCGAGAGGTCCCGATACCCGCCGCCCGGCTTCGCGGAGGTGATGTTGTGGCCGGGGGCGCTGACGTCGGGCTTAATGTACGTCTTGCCATCCCAGGTCACGGGGCCTCGGCTCGAGAAGTCGGCGATGGAATCCTCGGAGGTGGTGGCGCCGATGGCGAAGGCCTCGAGGAAGCCGCCCGGAGTCCCGACCGTTCCGACGCCGGGGCCGGAGTTGCCGGCGGCGAAGTTCGGGAAGATGCCAAGGCGGACCCAGTTCTTGGTGGCGTCGAGGAAGACGGTCCGGCCGGGGCCGCCGCCCCAGGAGTTGCTCACGATCGAAGGCGCGTCGTTGGTCGCAGGATTGCCGTCCGGATCGGTGATCCACTGCATCGCGCCCAGGAGCCAGTCCTGCTCGGCGCTGCCGCTGGAGCTGAAGGCCTTGGCGATGACGATCCTGGCGCCGGGAGCAACGCCGATGGCCAGACCGCTGGTGGCGCCGCCGGCGATGGTGCCGCAGACGTGCGTGCCGTGGCCCTGATCGTCATAGTAGGTGGGCTTGTTGTTGACGAAGTCCTTCCAGGCGATGTTCTTGCCCTTGAGGTCGGGGTGATCGAAATCGCATCCGGTGTCGATGACGCCGACCTTCACGCCTTGACCGTCCAGCCCGTAGACCTGGCGCAGCTCCGGGATTTTCAGCTTCTTGAGACCGTAGGTGTAGGTCACGTCGGCCTTGTTCTTCCGGGGGAGCAGCAGCTCCTTGGGAAGCGGACTCTCGCGGGTGGGCTCGAGCTGGATCGGCTCGTTCGGGAGGATCTCCTTCACGTCGTCGCGAGCAGCGATCTTCTCGATAGCGTCCGGAGAGCCGACGAGGCTGACGCAGTTGACGAGCCAGAAGTGCTTGAGGTCGCGCACGCCTTTGTCGGCGGCGACGGCCAGATCGAAATCCTTCTGGGCCGCGTGTGCGTTGGAACGGAGCGCTTCCTCCGCCTTCTGGTGGGCGTCGGTCCCTTCGGCGGAAAGCGAGTCGAGGTCGAAGTTGGGGGCATCCTTGAACAGGACGAACACCTTCACGCTGTCGCCCGGCCCCGCTTTGTCCAGCTTCGACTGGACCTTGGGATCGATGGCCGCGGCTGCGGCGAGCGAACTCGAAAGCAGAAAACTACAGACGACGACCGAAGCCAACGCTCTTTGCATACTCTCCTCCAGGGACGCCTGGGATACTGGGTACTTGAACCTGAATACTCTTAAGTCGATCTGGCTGGTCTGACTCTGCAAGTCAGTCCTCGCGGCTTCGGTGCGGGCAGCGCTTCGACGCGCGAGCACCGGCGCAGGAGCACGGAATTCTAGAGGCATGGCCCTGAAATGTCAAGCAATAGAGCGGTAGAATTTCACATCCCATGCGCCTGATGTTCGTTGTCGAATACGACGGCAGCCGGTTTCAGGGCTACGAGGTCCAGCCCGGCTGCATCACCGTCCAGAGCGAGTTCGAAGCCGCTTTGGAGAAGTGTCTGGGCTTCCGAATCAAGACCTTCTGCGCCGGCCGGACGGACCGCGGCGTCCATGCCATCGGTCAGGTCATCGCCTGCACGCTCGACACGAAGATGCCCCTCAAGGCCATCCGCGCCAACGTGCAGTGTCGGCTTCCCATGGGCATTCGGATTCGATCCCTGGACCAGGTCCACGACGACTTTCACCCCCGTTACCATGCCCTGCGGCGCGCCTATCGCTACGTCATGACCGAGACCCTCGCGCCGTCGGTCTTCCTCGAACCGTATGTGACGTTCCTGCGACGCCCGCTCGACTGGGACCGAGTCCGGCAGGCCGCATCGTTGCTGGTCGGCACCCACAACTTTGTCAGCTTCGCCAAGCGCCCCATCGAAGCCGTCCGTCTGGAACGCTCCATCGAGAGTATCGAGATCTCGAGCGCGGGGGAGTTCGCGCAAGCCGACTTTGAAGCCCGCGGTTTTCTCCGCGGCATGATCCGTAACATCATGGGTTGGCTAATCGCCGTCGGCGAGGGACAGGCCGAGCCCGAGGTGATGGTCGAGCTTTTGGCGCGGCGCGTCAAAGACCGGGGCATCGAGCCCGCGGCGCCCCAGGGTCTTTACCTCGTGCGCGTCTGGTATCCGCCCGAGCGGCTCGAGCTTCCACGCGGAGAAACCCATTGACTCGATTCGCACGTCATGGTAAATTGCCGCCTCCCGACATCGACGTGGGGGGATGAGTTCTTCTTCTCGGCGTTTGCCGCACCCAGGAGTAGTTCGAAGATGAAAACCTTTCTGCCAAAAGCTTCCGAGATCCAGCCTCGCTGGGTCGTGATCGATTGCCAGGATCAAATCCTGGGCAAGGTCGCCGCCCGGGTCGCCACGATCCTGCGGGGCAAGGACAAGCCGACCTTCACACCCCATATGGACACCGGGGATCACGTGATCGTCATCAACGCCGAAAAGATCGCGGTCACAGGCTCCAAGCTCTCCCAGAAGTTCTACTACAATCACTCCGGCTACAAGGGCGGAATGCACAAGGAGAGCCTCAAGGAGATGCTGGCCTCGCATCCCGAGCGGGTGATGGAGCACGCCGTGAAGTGCATGCTCCCCAAGAACAAGCTGGCGGACCGCATCTTCCACAAGATGCACGTCTACAAGGGCGCCGAGCACCCGCACACGGCCCAGAAGCCCGAGCCGATCGCCGTCGATCCGCGCCGGAAGTAATCCAGGAATCAGGTACAGGCTATGAGCACCATGTCGTTTTTCTGGGGCGTCGGCCGCCGCAAGACGTCCACCGCGCGCGTGCGCCTCTTCCCGGGCAGCACCGGCTTCACCGTCAACGGCAAGTCCCTCAAGGACTACATCCACAACCCCGACTGGGAGATGTACGCCAGCGAGCCCCTCAAGGCCACCGAGACAGTCGACAAGGTCAGCATCGTGACTCGCGTCGACGGCGGCGGTCTCTCCGGCCAGGCGGGTGCCCTGCGCCAAGGCGTGGCGCGCGCCCTCGTGGCCTGCGATCCCAACCTGCGACCCGTGCTCCGCAAAGCGGGCATGCTCACGCGTGACGACCGCATGGTCGAGCGCAAGAAGCCCGGCCTCAAGGGCGCGCGCAAGCGACCTCAGTACAGCAAGCGCTGATTCGAAATCCGGACCGGGGCTGTGGCGGCCCGAACCGATCGCGGCTGACCCCGCGCGGCACTCGTGGCCCCCAGCCCTGCGTCGTCCGCCTCTGGCTCCCCCATGCCTTCTCCCAAGAAAGGTCCAACCCCAGCGACCCTCAAGCGGCTGGAGGCCTGCGCCTGGGAGGTCATGGAAAGGGCCTACAACCCCTATTCGAAGTTCGGAGTCGGGGCTGCCATCCTCACCGAGGACGGCATTGTCTTCTCCGGCTGCAACGTGGAAAACGCCGCCTATGGCCATTCCATCTGCGCCGAGCGGGTCGCGCTCGTCAAGGCCGTCAGCGAAGGCTATCGGACGTTCGCCGCCATCCTCATCGTCTGCAGCTCCGGAAAGCCCGTCGCCCCCTGCGGCGCCTGCCGCCAGACGCTGAACGAGTTCGCTCCCGATCTGCGAGTCATCATGGCCGGCAGGGCCCGCAAGGTCACTGTGTCGCTGCGCAAGCTGCTGCCCAAGTCGTTCGGCCCCGAGGATCTGCCGGACAAGCCGGACTGACCGGGGCCCCAAGCGCCGCTCTCAAAGCGCTCTGCGTCACCGAAGCGCCGTGCCAGACGCGGGCGACGCCCTCGCGGCCCTCCAGTTCGAGCTCGAAGTCGACGACTGCGGGCATCGCCATGAGCCGGGCCTCCAGCTGACGCGCGCGGCCCTTGGCGGCGGCGTCCGGCAGTGCGATCCGGCTCATCCGCGTGGCCGTCGCGCCGGCCCCCGCGAGCCGGACGGCCTCAATGAGCGCCGCCACAGGCACCGGCTTGTCCCGGAACCCGATCCGCGCCAGCTTTCTAGAGGCGTCCACTTCCACCCGGCCCACCCCCGGCAGCATCGCCAACGACGCGCGGATCCCGGCCGCGGCCCTTGGCGAGAGCGTCGCCTCCTGCAGCGTCAGCACCTCCACCGGCCCCCCTGCCGGATCGCGCTCCATGAGGGGCGTCGCCGGCCGTGGCCCCAGGATTGGCCCGTCGCCGCAGCAGGCCAGGGCCGACGGCGCCGCGGCCCAGACACCCAACAGGAGCCAGAGCATCGAACGAATCGGAATGTAGGCCACGCGCGAGCGCATCCCTCACCTACTTCGGTCGCGCCTGACTTCCGCCGAAGACCCTTGCCCGGAACGGATCCGGCCCGGCCCCGCCTGCGGGCAACTGCCGATTAGGAGCTTCAGGGCGCAGGAAACACAGGCACGGAAGCGCCGGCGATAGGCGCCGTGAGCCCGCCCGGATCCCACACCGTCAGGCGCACGTCGTACGTTCCGACAGCCAGCGGCGGCAGTAGAATCGCCGACGGAGCGAACCGGCCGAAGACTTCCACGTTTCGGCCGTTCAGGGTCGCCGTCCAGAGGTACGACAGCGTGTCGCCATTGGGGTCCGATATGCCCGTCCCGCTCAGCAACACGGGCAGGTTGGTCGTTGCGCGCGTCGTTCCGACGGAGATGCCCGTCAAGGTCGGCGGGTTGTTGGGCCCCACGGGGACCGTGTCGGCCATGAACTGCCGGACCGCCGCCTGAAACTCACGTGTGGGCGTGTCGGCGGTGTACGAGACCAGCCCGCCCGAGCGGTCGGTCAGCAGGACTGCGGAGGCGAAGGCCCGGCCGTCCAGCGCGCCGTCGGCAGC